>CANQZP010000018.1 GCA_947628395.1 uncultured Clostridia bacterium | reverse complement strand
TAAGGCAGATGGCTCTGACCCATCGATGCGTAAGTTCGAATCTTACCACCCCAGCCAAATGTGCGCTGTGTAAATACAGCGCACATTAATAATTAATAATGAATAGTGAATAATAAATTTCAAAAAGAGTATTTGGTAATAAATCAAATACTCTTTTTCATATAGATATGCTAGCAATTAAATTCATTTTCAATATTTAATAATCTATTGTATTTAGCAATTCTATCTGTTCTACAAGGTGCTCCTGTTTTAATATAAGGAGAATTTGTCGCAACAGCTAAATCAGCTATAAAAGTGTCTTCAGTTTCACCAGAGCGGTGTGAAATTACAGTTTTATATCCATTCTCATTTGCAATCTTAATTGTATTTAAAGTCTCTGTAACAGTACCAATTTGATTAGGTTTTATCAATATAGAATTCGCTATATTATTTACAATTCCTTTTTTTAATCTCTTCTGGTTTGTAACAAATAAATCATCTCCAACCAACAAAACCTTTTCTCCAAGTTCTTTAGTTAAAATTCTCCAAGATTCCCAGTCTTCTTCAGCCAAACCATCTTCAATAGAAATAATAGGGTATCTTTGATATAAGTCAACTATAAAATCAATCATTTTTTCTTTAGATTTATATTCATTGGTTTTCCAAAAATAATATCCCTCTTTTCCTATTTCTTTTGCTTTTTCAAACATCTCAGTACTTGCAATATCAAGAGCAATACTAAAATCCTTTCCAGCTGAAAAACCTGCCTTTTCTATAGCTTCTAAAATAAATTTTATTGCATCTTCATCTTTAGGTAAATCAGGAGCAAATCCACCTTCATCACCAACACCTACAGAAAATCCTTTTGAATTTAATAACTTTTTTAATGAATCATAAACTTTTTTAGATTTGTCCAAAACATCAATAAAAGAACTTTCCTGTGAAGGAACAATCATAAATTCTTGAATATTTACACTATTGCTAGCATGTTTTCCACCATTTAAAATATTCATCATCGGAATTGGAATTGTTTTAGAAGAAATCCCCCCTAAATAATTGTAAAGTGGTAAACCCAGACTTCTAGCTGCAACTCTAGCTACAGCCATAGAAGTAGCAATCATAGCATTAGCACCAATTTGAGATTTATTTTCAGTTCCATCTAGCTTAATCATCAAATCATCAATTAATTGTTGGTTATATACATTTTGCCCTTCCAAAGTCATGTAAATTTTTTTATTAACATTTTCTACTGCATTTCTTACACCTTTTCCACTAAACCTATCTTCTCCATCACGAAGCTCTACAGCCTCAAAACTACCAGTAGAAGCACCTGATGGTGCAATAGCTTTTGCAGAAAAGCCTCCTTCAGTAACTACCTCAACTTGAACTGTTGGATTTCCTCTAGAGTCTAATACTTCTAATGCAGAAATTTTTTCAATACACAAAACATCTCTCATAATTTACCTCCTAAAGCCATTTTTTCCAAAAAAATAGAAAATATACTATACTCTAGGTTCTATACTTTTTATTTTTAAATCTTTTTGATAAAAACAGTTTCTTATTTGTAATATGAAAAATCTCTTTAAAAAAATTATCACGAGTATCTAATTTTCTAGAATTCTTATTTATATCTTTAAAATCCTCGTCAGTAAATTCCTCAATTTTTTTGTCTTCCCACTTTTTTAAAATCTCTTTAAAACTTTCCATAGTATTAAATCTCCAATTCAAATATAATACACAAATTGTAAATATATTCATAATTAAATTTATTTAGATATTAAAATTCAGTTATATAATATATATCATATTTTTTATATGATTTCTATATATTTTTAAAAAAAAGAGGAAAGATATGGAAAAATTTATTCTTAAAAAATCAAAAGAAGCAAATACGCCTATAACAATTAGATTTCCAGATGATATGTACATTCAAATAAAATCTATAGTACAGGATTTGAATCAAAATCTTAAAACCAAAGCATATTCTTATAATGGATTTGTAGTATCTGCATGTGAATATGCTCTAAAAAAACTTAATATAAAAGACAATGAACAGCAAAAATAGTATTATAAAAATAGATATGCCACATTACAGGATGTTCTTTGAATCCTATAATGTGGCATATCTATTTTTATTATTTCTTATTAAAACCATTTCTCTTAGTCATTTTTTCAGTAGTTAACAATTCATCATCCCAATCTATATCGTCATCTTCTTTTTTAACTACTTCCTTACGCATCTTAGCTGTCGTAATTTCTTCATTATTAAAGTCTTCATCATCTTTAATATTATTACTTGTCCCAAATAAAATTTGATTATTTGTATTATTTATATCATTTATATTTTCTTTTAATTTTTTATTTTTATTTTTTAATGCTTCTAATCGTTCTCTGTAAGAACTATTTTTTTTCTCATCACCTTTTTGAATAGCAAGTGCAGTTTCTAAACTAATAGTTTTAGCATAATCTATAATATTGTGAGTTACATTTGTATAGATTCCTTCAGTATAAAAATTCTTAATTTTCTTTTCAGCAAAATCACTATTTAGATATTCTATAACAATATCTTTATCTTTTTTAGATAAAGTATCTAAATCTAAATTTAGATTTTTATATTTCCATATTAAATGTCTTTCATAAGGATTAAAATTAAGATTTATTTCTGTATCATCATAATTATATTCAATTTTAAACTGAAAAGATTCTATTTTAATTGTTATACTTGTCCACAATATTGGATGTTTTTCTCTAGCAATATCTCTTAATTTTTTTATATCCAAAAATAATTTATTTATTAAATCATTATAAGTTTCTTCATCTATATTAAAAAGTCCAGGTATTTCATAAACATTTACATAGTTTTTCTTTAAAATTCCTTTAGGTAAATAGTAAAAAAACATTTCACCTTGAGCTTTTTTAAAAGGCTCTTCTATAATAGAAGCATACAAGTATATAGCTTCCCATTTTTCAGGTATCATATAGAAAAGCCTTTTTTGAATTTCTGAAAAAACCTTCCTCTCTTCATTTGAGATATCCATAAAATTAGCCTCCGCTATTTTTCAATTAAACTCTCACCAGTCATCTCTTCAGGTTTATCTAATCCCATCAAATCTAGCATTGTAGGAGCCAAATCTGCAAGCCTTCCTTCTTTTAATTTACAGTCTTTACCAATTAAAACTAAAGGAACAGGATTTGTTGTATGAGCTGTATGAAGTTCTCCAGTTTTATAATCTATCATCTGCTCAGCATTACCATGATCAGCAGTAATAAGCAAAATACCATCAGTTTCTTTTATAGCATCAACTACTCTTTTAACACATTCATCTAAAGCTTCTAAAGCCTTAATAGTAGCTTCTATACTACCAGTATGACCAACCATATCTGGATTTGCATAATTTAAAATAATACTATCATATTTTCTAGATTTAATAGCCTCGACAACATTATCAGTAACTTCATAAGCACTCATCTCAGGTTTTAAATCATAAGTCTCAACTTTGGGTGAAGGAATTAAAATTCTATCTTCTCCTTCATATTGTTTTTCTTCTCCACCATTGAAAAAGAAAGTAACATGAGCATATTTTTCAGTTTCTGCAATTCTAAGTTGAGTCATACCTTTTTTACTTATGTACTCACCAAAAGTATTTTTGATTTCAGCTTTTTTAAAAGCAATTTCTACATTTTTTATTGTTTCATCATAATTTGTAAAACAAACGAAATATGTTTTAAAGAAATTATCTCTTTTAAATCCATCAAAATCTTCAGATACAATTGCTCTTGTAATTTCTCTAGCTCTATCAGGTCTAAAATTGAAGAAAATTACAGAATCATTTTCTGAAATAGTAGCAATAGGAGTATCACCATTTGGGCAAATAACAGTAGGTTTTACAAATTCATCAAAAACTTCTTGTTGGTAAGAATCTTCAATTCCCGCAGCAGCAGAAATTGCTTTTTCTCCTTCTCCTTTAACCATTGCGTTATAAGCTTTTTCTATTCTCTCCCATCTTTTATCTCTATCCATTGCGTAAAATCTACCCATTATACTAGCAATTTTACCTACACCTTTTTCCTCCATTTTCTTCTCTAATTCAGCTATATAATTTTCAGCTGATGCAGGAGGTGTATCTCTACCATCTAAAAAGCAATGAACATAAACATCTTCAAAATCTTTTCTTTTAGCAAGTTCTAAAAGTGCAATTAAGTGTCTCATATGACTATGAACTCCACCATCAGAAAGCAATCCCATAATATGCAATTTTGAATTGTTTTTCTTACAATTCTCAATAGCAGAAACAAATTCTGGGATACTGAAAAAGTCACCATCTTCAATAGATTTAGTAATTCTAGTTAGCTCTTGATAAACAATTCTACCAGCACCAATATTAGTATGACCTACTTCAGAATTTCCCATTTGACCTTCTGGAAGTCCTACATCTAATCCACTTGTATGAATAATAGTATTAGGATATTGTTTTAAAATTTCATTGATATTAGGAATATTGGCTAACTTTACACTGTTTCCTTCTTCTTTTTCATTAATACCAAATCCATCTAAAATCATTAGCATTGTAGTTTTCTTTTCCATCTTTTTACCATCCTTTTATTTATTATAATTTACTATTTTTGCAAATTCTTCTGGAACTAAACTTGCACCACCTACTAATCCACCATCTATATCAGAAGTTTCAAAAAGTTCTTTAGCATTACTTGATTTTACACTTCCACCATATTGAATAATAGTATTTTCAGCTACTTCTTTATCATATACTTTAGAAACTTCATCTCTAATAGCTTTTATACTATTATTAGCATCTTCTGATGTTGCAGTTTTACCAGTTCCAATAGCCCAAATTGGTTCATAAGCTATAATAATATTACTCATTTGTTCTTTAGAAATACCTTCTAAAGCAAGTTTAGTTTGATTTCTTATAATATTTTCAGTTAATCCTTGCTCTCTTTGTTCTAAAGATTCACCAACACAAATAATAGGTTTTAGTCCATTTTCTAAAGCTGCTTTAACCTTTTTGTTAACTGATTCATCAGTTTCTCCAAAATACTGTCTTCTTTCAGAATGTCCTATTATTACATATTCCACACCAATAGATTTAAGCATTTTAGCTGATACTTCACCAGTATAAGCTCCCTTTTCCTCAAAATGAACATTTTGAGCACCTACTTTTATATTTGTTCCTTGACAATTTAGTAAACAGTAAAATAAATCAATATAAGGAACACAAAGAATAACTTCATTATCACTATTTTCTACTAATTTTGAAAATTTTTCAATATATTCAATAGTTTCATTAGGAAGCATATTCATCTTCCAATTACCTGCAATAACTTTTTTTCTCATACATCCTCCTCTATTTCTATTTATTAACATATTGATAAGAAACTAGATAACCATTTTTATCATAATTAAATTTTATAGTACTATCAACCTTATCCTCTTTATATTTTCCTTCATATTTTGCTTCTCTTAAAGCATAATCTTGCTGATCATCATTTATATAAACACTATCAACAGTAATAGATATTCTATCATCAGTAGTTTCTTGAGAAACTGGATAATACCAAAGAGTTTTTGCTAAATCAACCTTAAATAAAAATCCTTTATTTGATCTTGAATAATTATACGCTGTTTCTTCATAAGAATATTGTATATCTGATCTACCAAAAATTTCCGAAATAATACTATCAACTACCTCTGGCTCGATTAAATAGACATTCTCTCCAGCTGCACCCTTTTTCTCTGCTAGCATTGTACTATATCTTTCTTGAGCAACATATAAAGCAAACTTTACCATATCTGTTTCAGAAAAAGCAGTTTCTTCTGTTTTAGGTTCTAATGCCATCATTCCTACAAGTAAATCATCAGCTTTCGTCAAAAAGCTTACTCTTTCAGTTTCACTTATATCTCCTCTTTTTCCATAATATTCTCCAGTATTGACTATTTTAGGTGCTGTAGCTTTAAACTTATTTCTATTAAAAAACAAAACTAATCCTGCTATTGCAACAAGTACTATAATACATATAATTATTACTCTTTTTTTCATATAAATATTTCACTTTCTATTTATTTTGTAAACATTCTACACCTGGTAATTTTTTACCTTCTAAAAATTCTAATGAAGCACCACCACCAGTAGAAATATGTGTCATTTTACTAGCTAATCCTGCTTTTTCGATAGCAGCAGCAGAATCTCCACCACCAATAATTGTAGTAGCAGAAATCTCAGCAAGTTTATTAGCTATAGCATTAGTTCCTATAGCAAATTTATCAAATTCAAACAAACCAACAGGTCCATTCCAAACTACTGTCTTAGCATTTTCTAATTCCTTTGTATAGATTTCAATAGTTTCATCACCTATATCAAAACCTTCCCAATCATCAGGAATTTCTGTATATTTAACAACTTTAGTTTCAGTATTTGGATCAAATTCTTTTCCAAGTCTAGTATCAACAGGTAATAATAATTTTACACCATTTTTCTTAGCTTTTTCCATAGCTTCTTTTGCTAAATCAAGTTTATCTAATTCACAAATTGATTTACCAACATTATATCCCATAGATTTAAAGAAAGTATAAGCCATAGCACCACCGATAATTAAAGTATCAACTTTCTCTAATAAACTATTTATAACTCCTATTTTATCAGAAACCTTTTTACCACCTAAAATAGCTACAAAAGGTCTTTCAGGATTTTCTAGTGCTGAACCTAAGAAATTAATTTCTTTTTCCATTAAAAATCCAGAAACTGCAGGTAAAAATTCAGCAACACCAGCAGTAGAACTGTGAGCTCTATGAGCGCTTCCAAAAGCATCATTTACATATACTTCCGCTAAAGAAGCAAATTTCTTAGATAACTCTGGATCATTTTTCTCTTCACCTGGCTCAAATCTAACATTTTCTAGAAGAACTATTTCTCCATCTTTCATATTTTCTGTTAATTCTTTAGCAGACTCACCTACAACATCTCCTGCAAGTTTAACTTCTTTACCTAATAATCTAGATAATTCTTCTGCAACAGGTTTTAAAGAAAATTCTGGTTTAACTTCTCCTTTTGGTCTACCTAAGTGAGAACATAAAATTACTTTAGCATTATTATCTAATAAATATTTAATAGTATCTAAAGAAGAAACAATTCTTCTATTATCAGTTATTTTTCCATTCTCATCTTGTGGAACATTAAAATCACATCTTACTAAAACTTTTTTATTTTTAACATCAATATCTCTTACAGTCTTCTTATTCATAAAAACCTCCATAATTATATCAAGAAATATTTCTTAATCATTTTTCTACATAAATTATTTTTATGTACTTTCCTATACAAAAAATCGTAGGGGCGATTACTAATCGCCCGCTTTTATTTTAATAAACATTCCTTGAATATTTTAATTTAATTTTTATTTATGATCTACTCCAGCCATATAAACAGCTAAATCAACCAACTTATTAGAATATCCCCATTCATTATCATACCAAGCAACTAATTTTACAAAAGTATCAGTTAATTGGATACCAGCTTTACTATCAAAAATTGAAGTATGATTATCATGAATAAAGTCAGAAGAAACAACATCATCTTCAACATATTCAATAATTCCTTTAAATTCATTTTCAGAAGCTTTTTTCATAGCGCTACAGATTTCTTCATAAGTTGCTGGTTTTTCTAAATTACAAGTTAAATCAACAACAGAAACATCAATAGTAGGTACACGGAAAGCCATACCAGTTAATTTTCCATTTAATTCTGGAATAACTTTACCAACAGCTTTAGCTGCACCAGTAGAAGATGGTATAATATTAGCTGCAGCAGCTCTACCACCTCTCCAATCTTTCTTAGAAGCTCCATCAACAGTTTTTTGAGTAGCTGTAGTACTATGAACAGTAGTCATTAAACCATCTTTAATTCCAAAGTTATCATTAATAACTTTAGCAAGAGGAGCTAAACAGTTAGTAGTACAAGAAGCATTTGAAACAATATTCATACTTGGATCATATTTTTCATTATTTACTCCCATAACAAACATTGGAGCATCTTTAGATGGAGCACTAATAATAACTTTTTTAGCACCACCCTCTATATGAGCATTAGCTTTTTCCATTGTAGTAAATACTCCTGAACACTCTAAAACATATTCAACACCTAAATCTCCCCAAGGAATATTTTTAGGTTCCATTTCATTATATACTTTTATTTCTTTTCCATTAACTATTAAAGAATTATCTTTTGAACTAACTTCTCCATTAAATCTACCATGAACAGTATCATATTTTACCATATATGCCATATAATCTGGAGCGATAAAAGGATCATTTATAGCAACAACCTCTACCTCCTTTTTTTCTAAAGCTGCTTGGAATGTTAAGTTACCTATTCTTCCAAAACCATTAATTCCTATTTTTATTGACATAAAATTTCCTCCTTTAAGATTAAAAAATCTTTTTTCAAATTTACCTAAAAATTAGGCATGTTTATTGTATACTAAAAAAAACTATATTTCAAGTATTGACCTAAAAAAATATAAAAAATTTAATTTTAATTTTTTAATATGTCTTTTTCTTCGTAAATATATATTAATATTTTAATTTTCAAACATTTTGGCAAAAAAAATACTACTATAAAAAGTAGTATTTTTGGTTGTATTCTAATTCCATGTAACAGTTGGATTACTTGGAGCTCCCCAAGGGTACCCTGTTAAAGTATCTTGCTCTTTTTTAATATATATATTAGATAAGTTTGTGCAATTACTAAAAAATCTATATCCTATACCATCATCATTTACTCTACTTGGAATTACTACTTCCCTCAAATTAGTACAATTTTCAAAAACTTGTGCACCTTTATCAGGAAATATCAATTCTTTTTCTCCGTCTTCTATAGTAACCTTTGTAATATTAGAACAAGTTGAAAAAGCAGCTTGTTTTATTTCTACTATACTGTTTGGTATTATTACTTCACCTTTCAAAAAAGAATTACTAGCAAAAGCTGCCATATTAATTTTTTCTATACCTTCACTAATTATCAAATTATATTGTTTTCCTGAACTCATTAATCCTGACATTGCTGATCCTAATGCAAACAACGGTCTAGAACCATTTCCTAGATTAGGACCTATCTCATTAACTTTTATTTCTTCGCCACTCTCATTTAAAACATAATTTGGTATAACTATTGTATCTTCCAAATCTGTTTCTGCTAATAAATCTGTTCCTGTACCATTATATCCTGTTAATGTGTTACCTTCAATAATCCATTTACTAGAACCTATATATTTTTTTGTTTCTTCTGGATTTGCATTTGAATCTGTTTCTTCTATTTTTCCATCTTGTTTTAATATATAACTTCTTTTTGTTTTTTGATACGTTATAATTAAATCATCATTTCCTTGAACAGCTACAGTATCATCATTTATACTTCTATTAATTTCATCTCTTAATTCTGTATCTTTAATATTAGTATTATCATTTTCTGATAATTTCGATGTTGTTATAGCTGTGTATGCTAAATTTATTTGTTCTTTTTCTTTCGAGATTTCAGTTTCAGTTTTTGAATCTTTTGATCTTTGTAATATTCCATTGTCACCTACCACCATTGCAATCGTTACACCAGCTAAAATTAACAAAACAATTATAGTAATTACTAAAGCAATTAAAGTAATTCCTCTTTGGTTTTCTTTTATTCTCATATGTTCTCCTAATAATATTTATTTTAATATTTTATATATAATCTTTAAAAAAATTCATGCGATTCGCATGAATTTTTTTTATCCTCTATTTTTTTTCTTTTTACCAAAAGTTATATCTTGAAATAAGAAATCTTTAATTCCTTTAAAAGAAACTTCTTGGAATAAGAAATCATGAACTTCTGTTAAAACTTTTTCTTCTTTTGGACTTAATTTAACTACAATTTTTTTATTTAAATCAACTTCTTGAAATAAGAAAGCCTTAACTTTAGACCATACACCTATCTTAGCTGGCAATTGAGTATTTGCTTTTTGGTTTTGATTAAATCCAATATTTCCTTCTTGACCTACATATCCTCCAATATTTCCTTCTTGTCCAACATAGCCTCCAACATAACCACTTTGAGTTCCTGCGTTATTAATTACTCCTTCTTTTTCTGAAATGATTCCTCCAGCATAAGAACCAGCGTTCTCATTTATTTCTTGTCCACCTACGAAACCACCTACATATCCATTTTTATTATCCATCGTCTTTTATTCCTCCTTTGTAATAAACCAATTACATATTTTATACTATATAATTTGTCAATTTTCAACATTTTTTACATTTCTTTTTTGTAACTTTTCTTTTACAATAATATTACAGCTTACTTTTCAGAAATTAAACTATCTTTATTAACATCTGTAATATAAACATTCTCAATATTATTAACTATACCACTTCCTCTTTTATTAACCATAATATAATTTTGAGTATGTCCCTTTATAAAATCGCCATCAATCTCTTCAAATAAAACATCAACATTTTTTCCAATATATGATTCCAAATATTTTCTTTCATTAGAATCAGATAATTCTAGTAAAATCTTACTTCTCTTTTCCTTTATATTTCCTGGGACTTGGTTTTTCATTTTAGCTGCGACAGTTCCTTTTCTAGGTGAATATTTAAAAACATGCATTTTATAAAAATTAATTTTCTTTAAAAAGTTAAAAGTATTTTCAAAATCTTCATCTGTTTCATTTGGAAAACCAACAATAATATCAGTAGTCAAAATAACATCATCATAAACTTCTCTTAAAAGATTAGTAACATTTTCAAACTCTTCTACAGTATATTTTCTATTCATATCTTTTAAAGTCTTATTACATCCACTTTGCAAAGATAAATGAAAATGATGACAAATTTTATTTAATTTTGAAATTCTATCACAAAATCCTTTAGTAATTAAAGTTGGCTCTAACGAACCTAGTCTAATACGTTCTATTCCATCAATCTTATTTATATCCTCTAGCAAATCAATCAAAAAATAATTATTCTTTAAATCTTTACCATAAGATGCAACATGAATACCAGTTATAACAACCTCTTTAATTCCTCTTTTTGCCATAAGAGTTATTTCATCAAGAACACTTTTCTTACTACGACTTCTTATCCTTCCTCTCGCATATGGAATAATACAATAACTACAAAATTGATTACAACCATCTTGAACCTTTATAACTGCCCTAGTCTTTTCAGTATAAGTAATTGATCCAAAATCTAAAAATTTATCACTATACTCAAAATTAATATCTTTACTATTTAAATAATTATCTAAAACATTTTCTATATTTGATTTATCATTATTTCCAAGCACCAAATCAACTTCAGGGATTTCTAGAATCTCATCTTTGGAAACTTCTGCATAACATCCGTACAGCTACAACTAAAGAATCAGGATTAATTTCTTTACATCTCCTAAGCATTTGTCTAGATTTTCTATCTGACATATTAGTAACAGTACAAGTATTTACAATATAAATATCGGCAAACTCATCAAAATTAACAATCTCGTAAGTCCCCATAAGTTTTTGAATCATTCCATTAGTCTCATATTGATTAACTTTACAACCTAAAGTATAAAAAGCTACCTTTTTTTTATTACAATTATAACTACATTCCATACTAAAACTCACTTTCAAAACTCTTGCACAAGATATTATAGCACTTTTCCCACTCTTTGTAAAATTATATTTTTATGCAAAACGTAAGGGCAAGCTAAAGGGCAGACACAAGGCCTGCCCCTACAATGTCCGCCTTTTTTTCGCACAAACTCCCCCAGAACCGTAAGGGCGATTATCAATCGCCCGTTTATTATTAAATCAAAAAGACACCTGCTCTATTTTAAGCAAGTGCCTCAAAAAATTATTTTCTATCAATACTATCCAAATTATCTAAAGCCTTTCCTGTACCAAGAGCCACACAAGAAATCGCATCCTCAGCAATCATAACATTAATTCCTGTCTTCTCTTGTAATAACTTATCTAACCCATCAATTAAGCAACCACCGCCAGTCATATAAATACCTCTATCACTAATATCAGCAGCAAGCTCTGGTGGAGTCTTTTCCAAAACAGAATGAACCGCATCAACAATCATATTAGCAGGCTCATCTAAAGCTTCCATCATTTCGCTAGAATGGATAGTTATAGTCTTTGGAAGACCTGTAATCAAATCTCTACCTCTAATATCCATCTCAACATCTTGAATTTTAGGATAAACACAACCAACATTAACTTTTAAATCTTCAGCTGTTCTTTCACCAATCATTACGTTATATTTTTTCTTTATATATTTTACAATCGCCTCATCAAATTTATCTCCAGCAACTTTTAAAGAAGTACTAACAACAGATCCACCTAATGAAATAACAGCAATATCAGTAGTTCCACCACCAATATCTACAATCATATTTCCACAAGGTTTAGATATATCTATTCCAGCACCAATTGCAGCAGCAATTGGTTCTTCTATTAAATAAACTTTTCTAGCTCCAGCATTTGAAGCAGCATCTATAACAGCCTTCTTTTCTACCTCAGTTACTTGAGAAGGAATACATATCATAATTCTTGGTGCAAATAAAAATTTTCCACCAACTTTACTAATAAAGTACTTTAACATTTTTTCAGTTACGGTATAATCTGAAATAACGCCATCTCTAAGAGGTCTTGTTGCTACTATATTTCCAGGAGTTCTACCAAGCATTCTTCTAGCTTCATGTCCAACTGCAAGCACATCTCCTGTTGTATTATTAACTGCAACTACTGATGGTTCTCTAAGTACAATTCCTTTTCCTTTCACATAAGCAATTACAGTAGCAGTTCCCAAATCAATCCCTATATCTTGACCAAACATCAGTATCTTCCTTTCCTTTTACATGTATTTTACGAATTTGTTACGATTATATTACATATATAATAAAATTTCAATCATTTTTTTAATATTTTTTTAATTTATAATTATCTTTTTTAATAAACATTCTTCAAAACCGTAGGGGCGATTATCAATCGCCCGGACTTCGAAGAATCGGCTTATAATATTGCAGGACTTCGTGAGAACGGGCGACTACTAGTCGCCCCTACAAATCTTCCTACATATTTCCATTATATGAATAGACAGATAGACGGAATTTTTGTCTAAAAAATCTCCATATTTTTTATAATTGATTTTACCCCAAATTTATGAGATAATATTACTTACGAAATCAAATTAAAGGAGAAAAATTTAACGTGCAAGAAAAATATTTAAAGAAATTAGAATTTAACCAAATACAAAATACCCTATCCACATTTGCCAAAACTGCAAAAGGAAAAGAAACCTGTCAAAATCTAACTCCACAGACAAATAAAGAAAAAGTTTTAAAAGCACAAAAAGAAACAACAAGTGCACTAGAACTAATATTTAGGAAATCAGAACCTACAATAAATAACATAGAAGAAATAGAACAATACTTACTATTAATAAAAAATCAAAAATTTCTATCTATAGAAGGAATCTTTTCTTTAGGAAAACTATTACAGAACTCAAGATTATTAAAAGAATATTTTTTCGATACAGAACCAGTTTTAGAAGAATCAACATTAAAAAAATATTTTGAAAACCTTTATATAAATCCAAGAATAGAAAATAATATTTTTTCTTGTATATCAGATGAACACACAATAGACGATAATGCCTCAAGCAATCTAAAATCAATAAGACAATCTATTAAAAAGACAAACCAAGAAATAAAAAATAAATTAAATTCATTACTTCACTCAAAATATCTACAAGAACCAATCATAACAGTTAGAAATGATAGATTTGTATTACCTGTAAAAAATGAATACCGCTCAGAAATAAAAGGACTTATACATGATATTTCATCAAGTGGTTCTACAATATTTGTAGAGCCTCTATCAGTATTTGAGCTTAATAATAAAATAAATGAATTTAAAAAAGAAGAAACTATAGAAATAGAAAAAATTCTTCAAAAGCTCTCTTCTCTATTCTTTGAAATATATAATGAATTAGAAAACAACTATAATTTAATAACACTTTTAGACTTTATATTTGCTAAAGCAAAATATTCAAAATCAATAAATGGAACAGAGCCAATTATAAATGATAAAAAACAAATAAATTTAATAAGAGCTAAACATCCATTACTAGATAACAAAAAAGCTGTACCAATCTCAATAAATTTAGGAATAGACTTTTCTTGCTTACTTATAACAGGACCAAATACAGGAGGAAAAACAGTCACATTAAAAACAGTAGGATTATTATCTATAATGGCAATGAGTGGACTACATATCCCCGCTTCAGAAAATAGTTCAATATATGTATTTGATAACATCTTCGCAGATATAGGAGATGAACAAAGTATTGAAGCTTCTTTAAGTACTTTCTCTTCTCATATATCAAATATAGTAGAAATAATAAATACATCAACACCTGAAAGCTTAGTCTTAGTAGATGAATTAGGTTCAGGAACAGATCCAATAGAAGGTTCTAGTTTAGCAATAAGTATTTTAGAAAACTTAAGGAATAAAAATATATTAACAGTCGCAACTACCCACTATCCAGAATTAAAAAAATATGCTCTAGTAACAGAAAATATTGAAAATGCTAGTTGTGAATTTGATTTAGAAACACTATCTCCAACTTATAAACTTTTAATAGGAGTTCCTGGAAAAAGTAATGCCTTTGCTATAAGTAAAAAATTAGGTCTGTCAGAAGAAATATTAGAATATGCAAAAACTCTAATAGATAGTGATGTAGTAAATATAGAAACACTTTTGAAATCTATATATGATGACAAAGCTTTTATTGAAAAAGAAAAAGAAATAATCATGCAAAAGTCAGAAAAAATAACAGATTTAGAAAATACTTTATTAAATGAAAAAGAACAGTTATCAAATAAGAAAAAAGAAATTATCGAAAAAGCAAAATCTGAGGCGCAAAGCTTATTATTAGAAACGAAACAAGAAGCAAATGAAATAATTTCAAAGATAAGTAAAACATCTGACTCTAAACTTCAAAACAAATTAAGAAAAGATTTAAACGAAAAAATTTCTTTATTAAATTCAGTTCAAGATGATGATAATAAAAATCTAATTGATAAAAATCAAATAGAAATTGGATTAGATGTTTTAGTAAAACCATTAAATCAAATAGGAACAATAGTATCTTTACCTAATAAATCAAATAAAGTAACAATACAAATAGGAAATATGAAAACTAATTTTGATATAAATAGTCTAGAACTTGTAAAACAAAATAAGAAAGAAAATAACATAGCAGTTAAAAAGAATTCAGCTTTTTCTCCAAAGCAAGTATCTACTGAGATTAATATTATAGGATATAATGTCGAGGAATCTTTACCAATAGTTGATAAGTTCTTAGATGATGCATTTATAAGCAAATTAGAAACTGTAAGAATAGTTCATGGGAAAGGTAGTGGAATTCTTGGAAAAGGAATTCAAAATTATTTAAAAAAACATCCTCATGTAAAGAGTTTTAGATATGGAACATTTGGTGAGGGTGAAATGGGTGTGACGGTAGTAACTTTGAAATAAAACAAATTTTTTTAGTATAATAATTGATTTTTTTCATAGCTTTGCTGTCGCAACTTTCAGATTAGAAAAGTATTTCGTAGGGGCGATTATCAATCGCCCGTTCTTCGAAGGAAATGCGAAATACAAAAATATCTGTAAGTTGCTTCAATCGCACTCGCTCCGCTCGTTTGGTCGCTGCGCAGCTATTTAAAAATCAATTATTATACTGCTCTAATATATGATAGACATTTCCGTTACTTCCTCAAAAAGCCAAAAAATGGGCGATTAAAATCGCCCATTTTTTAATTAATTACAATTTTCTAAAAACCCCTGCAACTTTACCTAGAATTTCACAATTAGGAACAATTATAGGTGACATAGTAGAATTTTCTGGTTGAAGACGAATATGATCTTTTTCTTTATAGAAAGTTTTTACTGTAGCTTCATCTCCTATTAATGCAACAACTATTTCTCCATTACTTGCAGTATTTTGTTTCTTTACTAAAATATAATCTCCATCTAAAATTCCAGCTTCAATCATACTTTCTCCTCTTACAGTAAGCATAAAGCTCTCACTATTTCCTACAAAGTCAATAGGAATTGGAAATGTATCAGTTACATTCTCAACAGCTAAAATAGGCTCACCAGCAGTAATTTTTCCAATAACAGGGACAAAAGCTAATTCTTTTTCATTATATACTGGTTTATCAAGTGTTTCTTGTCCTTCTAGTACTCCACCTTTTAATAATTTTAGAGTTCTACCTTTTTGGTGTTCCTTCTTAATATAACCTTTTTCTTCTAATTGATTTAAATATCCATGAACAGTAGCAGTACTTTTTAAGCCAACTGATTTTCCAATTTCTCTAACAGAAGGTGGATAACCTTTAGTTTTGATTTGTTTTTCGATAACTCTTAATATTGATTTTTCTCTTTTATTTAACACATTTGGATCTTTTTTCTTCACTTTTTATACCTCCACTTTTTTCTTTTTTCAAATAATATCATAAAACATTTGAGTTGTCAAACAAAAGTTTTATTTTCTTTTAAATGTTATCAAACTGTTATAATAATGTAACTATAAAGATATGTATTTTCTGTTGAAAATAGTAAAAATAAATAATATAATCTTAATATATATTATATTTTGGCACAATTTGTATATATCATTGTTGGAGGAATAAAAAAAATATGAATTTTACAAAAGAAATAACTTTAAATACAGATAAATTATATGAAAATACGGAATTAACTATTGAATATTCTGGAAAACTATATAAAGAAAATTCCGAAAAAATATTTATATCTTATGGATATGGAAACTTATGGGATAATAAAAATGAAATAGAACTTAATAAAAATGAAAATAATTTTTCTGGAACAATAAATATAAATTCAGGTATAGATTTTCAATTTTGTTTCCATGATTCAAATAATAATTGGGATAATAATGATTCTCAAAATTATATATTACCTATATATAAAAAAGAAATATCAGATAATTTAATTGAATTTTCTCCAATAGTTGAATCAGAAAAAAATTTCGAAATAGATACTAATGAAAGCTCAGAGTCAAAAGAACAGACATTATCTTTTACTCCAGTAACAATTTCTTCAGAAATAATAGATATATATCCAGAAAAACAATTTGATAATTCTTCTCAAAAAATAATTCCTGAAAATACAGTTTTTACAAAAGTAAATTTAGATGAAAATAATTCAGCTACAACTTTAAAAGAACAAGTAATATCTGATGATTCGTTTTCTGAAATAACTCGAAAAGCTAAGGAAAACTCAGTAAAAGCATTTGATGAAAATCATATTACTGCTGGATCTGTATATGTAAATTCATTAATAGAAGACTATAGACCAAAAATAACAGAACCACCTAAATTTATAGAAGATATAACAATAACAGCTTTAGTTCCATCAGAAGAAAAGCAAATTACAAATAAAGGTGTATCAAAAATATATTTAATTAAAAAGAAAATAAAATTAAGTATAAGTAAATTTATAAAACTAATAAAATCTGCACTAAATTATAATGAAGACAAAATTTAATTTTAAAATATTTTTCCTTCTTAACAAAAAAGAAGTTTATGATACTAAAATATATCATAAACTTCTTTTTTTAATCATACCATTCAAATTCCCACTCTAAGAATTTAACAGTATCTCCTTCTCTTACTCCCATTTCTTTTAATTTGTCTTCTATTCCTAAATCTCTAATTGACCTTAATAGATACGCCATAGATTCATTATCTCCAATATTAACTCGTCCCATTAATCTCTCTACAGCAGGTCCTGAAACAATATATTCTCCATCTACAATATCTACATCAAAACCAGACTTTTCCTCTTTAAGAGTATAAATAACTCTCTCATCTACATCTATTAAATCTTCTTTAGGTAAAGATTTTAATACTTCAGATACTCTAGTAAATAATTCTTTAATACCTTCACCTGTAACAGCAGATATTTTAAAAATTTCAATATTTTTATCTTTTGCAAGCTTCTCTAACTCTTTTAATCCAGAATCATCTTGCATAATATCTGTTTTATTTGCAACTATAATTTCTTTTCTTTTACTTAATTTTTCACTATATTTTTCAAGCTCTTTATGAATTGTATAATAATCTTCAACAGGATTTCTACCTTCTATTCCAGAGCAATCAATTACATGAAGTAAAAGTCTAGTTCTTTCAATATGTCTTAAAAATTGAAGTCCAAGGCCTATCCCCTCACTTGCTCCCTCAATTACACCAGGAATATCAGCAATAACAAAACTATCTCCAAATTCAGTATTTACAACACCTAAATTAGGATATATTGTTGTAAAATGATAATTAGCAATTTTAGGTCTAGCAGCAGTAACTCTTGAAAGTAAAGTAGATTTTCCAACATTAGGGAATCCAATTAAACCAACATCAGCTAAAAGTTTAAGCTCTAAAATTACCTCTTTTTCAATTCCCTTTTCACCATCTTGAGCAAATCTTGGAGCTTGCCTTGTAGCAGTAGCAAAATGGGAATTTCCTTTTCCTCCCCTTCCACCAGGAAGAATAAGTTCTTTTTGGCCATCATTCGATAAATCAGCAATAACTTTTCCAGTTTCAAAATCTTTTACAACAGTTCCCTTAGGAACTTTAATAACTAAATTTTCTCCACTTTTTCCGTAGCAATGATTTCCACTACCATTTTCTCCTGACTGAGCTTTAAACTTTTTATTATATCTAAAATCAATTAAAGTATTTTTATCAGGATCAACTTCAAAGTAAACATCTCCGCCTTTTCCACCGTCTCCACCATCTGGTCCGCCTGCTGCAACATATTTTTCTCTTCTAAATGTAACCGCACCATTTCCACCGTCTCCAGATTTAATTAATATTTTAGTATAATCTACGAACATATAAAAACCTTCCTAATTTTCAAAATAATCTAATTTCATAGCTTTTTTAACTTTTTTGATAGTCTCTTTAGCTTTTTCTCTAGCCCTATTAGAACCATCAATTAAAATTTTATCTACAAGTTCAGGTCTTTCCTCATAATATTTTCTTTTCTCTCTTATTGGTCTTAGAGTTTCTATAATATTATTAGCTAACTGTTTCTTACAAGCAACACAACCTCTTTTCCCTTCTCTACACTCACTACAAACCTCATTACACTCCTCTTTAGAAGAAAATAAATTATGATAATAATTAACCATACATATATCAGGATTTCCCTTATCATCTTTTTTTATTCTTTTAGGATCAGTAACTGCTCCCATAACTTTCTTAGTTATTTCTTCAGGCTCATCAGATAAATAAATAGCATTTCCTAAAGATTTTCCCATTTTCTCATTTCCGTCTAAACCTTTAATTCTTTTTCCATTAGAAAGATATGCTTCAGGTTCTTTCAAAATATCTCCATAAATACTATTAAATTTTCTAACAATCTCCCTACATTGTTCTATCAAAGGTAGTTGGTCTTCTCCTACTGGAACAATAGTTGCATCAAAAGCAGTAATATCAGCAGCTTGACTCACAGGGTATCCTAAAAAGCCATAAGTAACACTTTCACCAAAAATTTCTTTTTTCTGAGCAATCTCAGTTTTTACAGTAGGATTTCTTTGAAGTCTAGCTATAGTAACTAAATTAGAATAGAAAACAGTAAGTTCAGCAACTTCAGGAATCATTGATTGTAAATAAATAGTAGCTTTATTAGGATCAATACCAACAGATAAATAATCCAATACAACTTCTCTTACATTTTTTCTTACTTTTTCAGGATTATTAAAATTATCAGTTAAGGCTTGAACATCTGCAACTAAGATATAACTTTCATATTCTTCTTGTAATTTAACTCTATTTATAAGTGAACCAAAATAATGACCTATATGTAATCTTCCAGTTGGTCTATCTCCAGTAAGTAAAATTTTCTTTTCCATAACCGATTGCCTCCAAAAATTTTTTTAATTTATGTTATTATACCGTAATTTTTAAACAATATCAAGATAAATGAAAAATTCTATATTTTTCTCTTATCCGTTTTTTCTTATCGCCTCGCTCCCAGGGATTTATCTATTTTTTTGTTGTCCTTCCCCAATGGGGCTGTAATAATGCTACTCGCATTAAACAG
>CANQZP010000017.1 GCA_947628395.1 uncultured Clostridia bacterium | reverse complement strand
TTCTGAAAATAAATATTTTCCAAACTTTACTTTTAGTCCTAAACTTTCAAAATATTTAGTTGCATTTTCAACATATTTCTTATCTTTGTTTTTTAATGATTTATCTGGAGCAATAAGCCCTATTGTATCTCCAAATTTTAATCTGTTTGCTAACATTTTTATCCTCCTAATAATTTTTTCTGATAAATTCAAATAATTTGTTATATTCTTCTTGGTGTATTAGTAATCCTTCTACTCTTTCTTCAACCATTTTTTCTAATTCTTTATAGTAAACATATTTCACCTCTGAAACTTCTTCATCTTCAAATATATAATCTTCTATATTTTTATTACATCTTAATAAATATACATATGCATGTTCCATATTTTTAGGATTTTTTGTACTTTTTATTGTTGCAATATATTGTAAATCTTTTTCTTTTGCTTCAACTCCTAGTTCTTCTTTTAGTTCTCGTATTGCACCATCTATTACACTTTCTCCTGCTCTTATATGTCCTGCTCCAGAAATATCCCAACAATTAGGATGCGATTTTTTGCTTGCACTCCTTTTTTGTAATAATAACTCATTTTTATCGTTTATAATCCATACATGTGCTGTTCTATGAAAATCTCCATCTTCATGTGCTTGATTTTTTTCTTTGACTTTTCCAGTTGGCTCGTTATTTTCATCAAATATATCTATATATTCCATAATTCTACTCCTTAATCTTGCCAGATTATTATATTTATATCACAAACTCACAATTTTTCATAGTGTTTTACCAATATTTACAAAACATATTTATCCTTACATTTGCTTAACTAACACAAAATTACCAATAAAAATAATGTCAAGAGCGAACGAAGTGAGTGCATTTACTCTTGATATTATTTTTATTGGTGATTAAAATTAATTTGCAAATTTTATAGAGCAAATTTTCTTACTTTTTTAACCTACAGAAATTTATAGGTCAAAAAATCCTAAAATTTTGACCTATAAAAAAATAAGTATCAGCAAATATCTACTGACACCTATTTTTATAAAGATTCTCTATAACTCATTTTAATAAATTTCTTATAACACTTGAAATATCTGTATTTATTATATGTCTACAAACCAATACAACTTATCCCTGTTGTGTTTACCATAGACACACTCTCAAATTTCTTAGTATTTCAAATACTTTGCTTAATTTTCTAAAATTAAAATTATGTGTTTTCACTTACCATATCAGATACAACTTTAACTTTCACACTCAAATTTTGATGTCTTTCTTTGCCATATTTTCCTTTTTGTTCAAAAGTTATAATCTTTGAAACCATATCAAAATCAAGTATTACCTGTTCTCTTTTAATTGTAGCACTGCCACACACTCCACATGATTCGTATACGGAAACATATCCACTGGTGTAATTTCATTTGCCTCATATTTTTCTTGTAATAATTTAATATCTCTTACAAAAGTTGCAGGATTACAGCTTATATATACAATCTTTTTAGGTTTTATTTTCATTAATGTATCTAATACAATCTTTTCACATCCTTTTCTTGGTGGATCTAAAAATACAACATCAGGAGAAATTTTCTCTCTCTTCAAAAACTCTGGTAATTCTTTTTCAACATCTCCAACAAAAAATTCTGCATTTTTTATATTATTCAATTTAGCATTTTCTTTAGCATCTTTTATAGCATCTTCAATAGTTTCAATTCCATATAACTTTTTAGCTTTACCAGATGCACAAATTCCAATAGTTCCGATACCACAATATAAATCAAAAATAGTTTCATTACCTGTAAGTTCAGCATATTCAATAGCTTTAGAATATAGCTTTTCTGTCTGAACAGGATTTACTTGATAAAAAGACATCGGAGATATTTTGAATTTATAACCTAATAATTCGTCATAAATATATCCTTTTCCATATACAATTTTATTTTCACTTCCTAATATAACATTCGTATTTTTCGAATTAATATTTCTAACTATTGTTTTTACCTCTGGATACTTTTTTACTACTCCCTTTACTAACTCTTCTAACTTATCAAATTCTCCTTTATTAGTAACTAAAATAATCATAACTTCATTCGTTTTTTTACCAATACGAACAATAATATGCCTCATTAAACCATTTAGACGTTTTTCATCATATACAGAAATCTTTTCATTTCTTAAAAAATCAAAAATATAATTAGCAATTTCTTGACACAATTTATCTTGAATATTACAATTTTGAGTCTTAATTACATCATGACTTCTTTTTGCAAATACACCCATAACAGGATTTCCAGAATTATCAGTTCCAAAAGGATATTGAAGCTTATTTCTATAAAAATGAGGATTATCCATTTCAATACAATTATTAACTTTAATATCTAACTTTTCTTTTTTCAATAAATTTAGTATTTTATTCTCTTTTATTTTTAAAGTATAATCATAATTTATATGTCTTAAATCACATCCACCACATCTTGAATATGTATCACAATCACTTTCATTTCTATATTCAGATTCCTGCAAAATATCTATAATTTTTCCAAAACCATGAGAAGATAATACCTTAACAATTTTTATTTTTACCTTTTCCCCCACTATAGCATCTGGAACAAAAATAGTAAAATTATCAATCTTAGCAATTCCCTCTCCAGTCATACCATTATCAATTATATCTACAATATACTCTTCATTTTTCTTCATAATATCCTCTCTTACCTAAAAAAGCACGCTAAAACGTGCTCTCTATTTAATCATTATTATAATTCTTCTCCACAATTATTGCAGAATTTAGCATTTTCAGGATTCTTTATTCCACACTTCCTGCACAATTTTCCATCACCAGCGGGCTTTGGCTTACCACATTCATTGCAAAACTTAGCATTACTTGGATTTTCATGTCCACACTCGCATTTCCAATTTTCACTTGATACCTCAGCTTGAGTAGGAGCTACAGGTGCTTGCTCTTGGCTTAAATCCTTTGTACTGTTTTGTAGATTCTGAGCATTCCAAGGTCCTCCGAACAGCTCCTTGCATAACACCACCAGAAGCCATATTCATCATACCAATTCCCATAAATCCATTAATACTTCCTGATTCATTTTTAGCAGCTGATTCAACAGCATTAGAATAAGCTCCAACCATTCTACCTTGTTGCATATAAGAATTTGAACTCAATTCGTAATCATCAATCTTCTTTTCTGATTCATCAGTTAAAGTTACAGATTCAACTGCAAATCCAACAATCTCTAAACCTCTATCTCTTACATTTTGGTCAAATACCTTTTCATCCATCATTTGTTTTATTTCATCAGTTTGGCTTGGCATCTCCAAAGCACCAATCTTATAAGCCTCTGTACCCAATTCATTAGTTATATTTTGGAATACTGCAATAACTTCTGATCTAATTTGTTCTATCAATTGACTCTTTTTATATACATCTGCAATACCTGCTATTTTCTCCATAAATAACGCTGGATTAACCATTTTAAATGTATATGTACCAAAACATTTTATCTCAACTCTTAGAGGAGTAATAGTATTTGTCATTTGATTTGGAATTGGATGTGACCAATCCTGAAAAGGTATTGGAGCTGGAGTTCCAAATTTATTATCTATAATTTCCTTAGTATTAAAGAAGAATACTGCTTGCTGCTTAGAAGTAGCACCATTATATGTAAAACGTTGCCACATTTCTTTAAATGTTGCACCAAACTGTCCTGCAAAAAAACTTGGTGAAGATGAGTCATCAAACACATAATATCCTTCTTCTGCTGTTGCATCAATAACTCTACCATTATCATAAATAATTGCACATTGTCCAGGTCCTACAATAATAGTACTTTTATTAGTTATAACACCTGTTTTTGTAGTTTTTTTCATCATTAGTATTTCATTTCCTAAGTCTTCACATCTTATAGCTTCTTTCCATTGATCATGTAAAGTGCTTCCTACTGCACCTACTGCTGCTTTAATTAATCCCATAATTTATACCTCCTATATTTTTTTAACCTATTTTAGTTAAGTCAGCTAATACCCAACTATATTCACCTGTTGTAATAACACTTCCACAATACTCGCACTTACCTGATGATGTAATTTGTGTTGGTGCACCACAATTTGGACAGTTAGTAGTATTAACCTCACTTGTTCCAGCTTTAGTTTTTACTCCAGTCTTTCTTACGAAACTTAAACTATATGTACTATGTCTCTCTGTTACTTTATCACCTTTTAGAATCTTTTTAGTATCAGCATCAATAATATAATCAATCATTTTTGAACTTAATGTTACTTTTAATATATCCTTATCTCCAACTTGAGTAAATGAGCTAAGTCTAGCTGATTTTACACAAATTCTTTCCATAACATTAATTTGATTATTATCAATATATCCTTGTAATTGTCTCTTATGCTGTTCAAACAATTCATTTGATTCAAAAGTTCTTATTGTTGACCAATCTCTAGCAGTCCAAGCTTCTTGCAATTTTACAAATAAACTTCTAGACCAAGAAAGGAATTCTTCTTTATTAAACATTGGATCATTAGCTTTAACTTTAGCCTCAATCTGTTCTTCAGTTTCAAAGCTATTCGTAATTGGAACAGTATTTGGTCTAGGATTATTATTTTTACCTTGTTTTAGACTATATATTATTGCAAAAATCATAATTCCTATAAAAACAACTGCAAATATACTACCTCCACCAGAATAACCTCCAGAATAACCGCCTCCAGAATAGCTATAATCACTATCATAAGAAGACCAACTATCACTGCTACTATAAGAGCTTCCTCCACTATCATAACTTTCGAAACTACCAACATCAGCAAAACAATAATTGCAACAAATAAACAGAATAAAACTTGCAATTAAAGCTACAAACTTGAATCTTTTTTTCATAAAAAAACTCCTTATATTTTTTAACTTTTGTAACATTTTGTCTATCCATGTCAAAAAACATTATATTTTATTTTTTAAATAATATCAATAGAAATTACTAGAAAATTTTATAGCCGACTACTTTTTAAGTAATCGGCCATTCAACTATAAAATTATACAAATTAATCCTCCGCTTCCCTCATTCACAATCCTTTGCAAAGTCTCTTGAATCTTCATCTGAGCATCCTCAGGCATCTTAGACAATTTATTCTGCAATCCCTCATTTACAAGCTCATGCAAACTCTTTCCAAAAATATTAGATTCCCAAATCTTCTTTTTATCCCCCTCAAACTCTGATAAAAGATAATTCAAAAGCTCCTCAGACTGCTTCTCACTACCTACAATAGGTGACACTTCAGTCTCAGTATTTATTTGAATCATGTGAAGAGAAGGCGCTTTTGCTTTTAGTTTCACACCAAATTTAGAACCTTGTTTAAATATTTCAGGATCCTCCAAAATCAAATCATCAATACCAGGTGAAACAATTCCATAGCCCTTTTCCCTTACCTCATGAAGAGCATACTCCATTTTATCATACTCTTTCTTAACCTTTGCAAACTCAGTAATAGTAGAAAATAAAGTTCCCTCATTATTAATATTAACACCAGTAATCTCAGTAAGAACTTGATAAAACAATTCATCTTTAAGTTCAACATTTATATCAACACTACCATTTCCAAGCTCTATTTTTTCAACTACACTTCTCTGAATAACTTCAGTTTTTTGAAGAGTCTTTATATCCTCATTAACATCTTTAAGCTTACAAGTATTATTTAAAGCATCTTTTATTTCCTTATATAATTCACATTTTATCTTATTATTTTCATCTAAACCATCAACCCATCTTGGGAATTTAATATTGATTCTCTCAATTCTAAATTCATATAATATTTCAGAAAAAATCTTATTTATATCATCCAAATTTATCTCTGTACAATTTACAGGAAGTACAGCTGTACCATATTTTTCATTCAATTCTTTAGCTAATTTTTTCGTATCTTCACTATGAGGATTTTGAGAATTAAGAACAATAACAAAAGGTTTATTTATAGCCTTAAGTTCCCTTACTACCCTTTCTTCTGCATCAATATAATCTTCTCTAGGAATATCAGTAATAGAACCATCTGTTGTAACTAATATACCAATAGTTGAATGTTCTTCAATTACTTTTTTAGTACCAATCTCAGCAGCCTTTTCAAAAGGCATTTCCTCATCTGACCAAGGAGTCTTTACCATTCTAGGCATATCATCTTCTAAATAACCAATAGCATTATTTACCAAGTACCCTACACAATCTACAAGTCTTGCTTTTAATTTTAAATTATCTCCAATCGTAATTTGAGCCGCTTCATTCGGAATAAATTTTGGCTCTGTCGTCATTATAGTCCTTCCACCAGCACTTTGTGGAAGCTCATCAATTGCTCTTTCCTTTTTATAGGAATTACTTATATTAGGAAGAACTAAAAGCTCCATAAATTTCTTTATAAATGTAGACTTTCCTGTTCTCACAGGACCAACTACACCCACATAAATATCACCTTCTGTTCTTTTAGCTATATCCTCATATATTTTTAAGTTTTCCATAAATACCCTCCTAAAACCTTTGTACTACACTTTTATTTAATGTATATTAAACTTTTTGAAATTTATTCCTATATTGGATAAATATATTTTTTTTGTAAATAATAATCCTAATACATTATAAAGGAGACTAAATATGAACTTTAAATCTTTTCTATCTAATATGTTAAATTATCAAAAAAATAACAAATACAATTATACATTATCAGAAACCCAAGTTTCTAACAACATTGTAACAGAAGAAAAAAATGATAAAAAAGTTTCAGAAAAACTACAGGACAATATTGATTATCTTACAGTAAAATATAATGCACTAATAAATAGTGATATAAACATTAGAAATATAAACATCTATGCTAAAGGAAAACAATATTCCGGTATGCTATTTTATATAGATGGAATGGTAGATTCAGATATGGTAAATAACTATATTCTAAAACCTCTAATGCTAAAAAACAAAACAAATTCTGAAACAACGAATGATTCAATGGTTGTAACAAATAAAGATGACTTAAAAAAAAGACAAAGTAACTTATCAACTCTTGAAAATATAATACACAACACTCTACTCCCACAAAACAGTATAAAAACAAGTGATGACTTTTTAGAAATAATTTCATGTATAAATAGTGGTTTTACTGCACTTTTTGTAGATACTCTCTCAGATTGTTTTTGTATAGAAGCAAAAGGATTTGAAAAAAGAAGTATCGAAAAGCCGAACAATGAAGTAGTTATTCGTGGGCCTCAAGAAGCCTTTGTAGAAAATATTAGGACAAATACTTCAATGCTAAGAAGAATAATAAACAATGAAAATCTAGTAATTGAACAATGTACCGTAGGAAAAATTACTCAAACTAAAGTTGCAGTATGCTATATGAGTAATATTACAAATGAGGACTTAGTAAATGAAGTAAAATATAGAATAAATAACTTAGATATAGATGCAATTACTTCATCAGGTAACTTAGAACATTTAATTGAAGATGATGATTATTCAATATTCCCTCAGCTTCTAATAACTGAAAGATCTGATAGAGCATCAGCAAATATCTTAGATGGCAGAGTTGTCGTCCTTATAAATGGAGCACCATTCGCACTTGTTGCACCTGCAGTTTTCATTGATTTTTTAAGCTCACCTGAAGATTCTAATCTAAAACATCAATACAGCAATTTAGTAAGATTTATGAGAAGTATTGCCTTTATAATAGCAGTATTTATGCCTTCATTTTACGTAGCAGTTACAACATACCATCAAGAACTTATCCCCTCTGATTTGATATTTGCTATATCTGCAGGTAGAAAAGCAATACCATTTCCAGTCATTTTTGAAATACTAATTATGGAAGTATCTTTTGAACTTTTAAGAGAAGCAAGTCTTAGAATTCCAACCCCTATGGGTTCTACTGTAGGAATAATAGGTGGTCTGATTCTAGGTGAAGCAGCAGTATCAGCAAGTTTAGTAAGTCCACTTCTTATTATTATAGTAGCAATAACAGGAATCTGCTCTTTTGCAATTCCAGATTATTCTTTAAGTTTTGCCTTAAGATTATTCAGATTCGTTTATATTGTACTAGCATATATGGCAGGTTTTCTAGGACTTAGCTTAGGAATATTTGTCCAGCTAATTTCACTATGCAATTTGAAGTCATTTGGAGTATCTTATTTTTCTCCTTATGTTCCTTCTGGAAATAAGGATACTCTTAATAAATTTTATATAAATCCAATTTGGCAAAGAAATAAAAGAAGTAATTTCTTAAATACTAAAAAGCCAGATTTTGAAGGACATATCAGCATGAAATGGAAGAAAAAGCAAAAATAAATTTTATCGATACTCGTGTCAGACCGTAGGGGCGATTATCAATCGCCCGTTCTTCGAAGAAAATGCGAAATAATATTGCTCATCTTCAGAAAAAACAGTAATGTAATTACTGATTGTCTTTGAGGGAAACGGGCGACTACTAGTCGCCCCTACATGTCGCCCCTACATGTCCTCTACATGTCAATATAAATTCAATATATTTTTGCCCAGAAAGGAAAATATAATTATGAACTCAGACTACAAAATAAGTAAACTAGAAGCCATCTTTTTAATTCTAATAGTAATGATTAACAAAATAATCCTAAACGTTCCAAAATCAATAATAAGACTAACCGGAACAGGCTCACTCGTAAACATCATATTCGTAGGAGCACTAGCACTAATACTAGTAATACTAATAGTAAAACTATTCAAAAACTTCCCAAATGAAGACATAATAGACGTATCAGAATACATCGGAGGAAAAATACTAAAAACAATAGTAGGTATAGGATATATCATTTTATTCGGAATCGTAATTTGCACAGTAATAATCAGATTTACAGAACTACTAAAAGTAGTATATTTCGAAAACTCTCCCTACATCTATATAACTGGATTTTTCCTAATTGCCATAGGATTTGCAAATAAATTTGGCTTCAAATCAATAATAAAAACTAACTTTATAATATTACCATTCATATTTGCAAGTATAGTATTCATCCTATTTGGAATCAGCAATTATATCTCACCATCTAGCCTTTACCCTATTTTAGGAAATAATATAAAAAATACTTTTGTAGATGGAATCTCCAATATATTTGCCTTTAGTGGAATTGCTTACCTATTTTTCACATCACCATTGTTAAAAAATAAAAAAGATTTAAAATCAATAGGAATTACATTTATCATTTTATCAACACTATTCTTATTTATTGTAGTAGGAGCACTTTTATTAGTATTTCCATTTATAACACACAGTGAAGAATTATTATCAGTATATATATTAGTTAGACTTGTAGAATTTGGAGAATTTATCCAAAGAGCAGACGCACTATTTATATACCTTTGGATAATATCCGCATTTTCATATTTAAGCATTGCACTTATGTTTATATTAAATATATTTAAAAAATTAACACATGCAACTGAACATACAGAATTATCATTTTCTCTATGTTCAATAATTCTAGGAATCACCCTATTACTGAAAGATTCAAACTTGCTCTCATTCATAGAAGATGTTATTTATAAATACTATTTAATTATATTTGTATTCGGAATAAGTACAATTATTATGCTTTTAGCAAATATTAAAAAGAAATTTTTTAAAAAATCACCCGCACCAAATAACCAAGTCAAAACATAACAATATCTTGAATCTTATCGACACCCGCGTTAAACCGTAATAATACCTTAAATTTTATCAATCACCGTGTCAAACCGTAGGGGCGATTATTAATCGCCCGTTCTTAAAATAGCACCTAATATATTAAATTTTATCAATACTTGTATCAGACTGTAGGGGCTATTATTAATCGCCCGAAAAAATCAAAAAAGAAAGGATTAAAAAATGACAAAAAAAAGAATTATATCACTACTGCTAATATTATTCGTAATAGTAGCCTTCATGGGCTCTTATGACGTAGAAGGAATCGAAGACTTAGCCTATGTAATCGCAATAGGAATAGACAAATCAGAAACCAACCCTGACAATATAAAACTAACACTTCAAATAGCCAAACCAAAAGATAAAGAAAGCAATGGAACAGAACCAGAAAATTTAAGCATAGAATGTCCAACCTTCGACACTGGCCTTAGTACACTCAACAATTCTATAGACAAAAAAATAAATTTATCACACTGTACAGCAGTAATTATTTCAGAAGAATTAGCCAAAGAAGGAATAGAACCTTTTGTATTAAACTTATCTAACAATACAGAACTTCGTCCTACTTGTCATTTATTTATAAGTAAAAACAAATGCGAAGATTTTATGAACACAGTTGCAAACTCTCCAGATTTTTCATCAGGAATATATACAGCAACTATAAAATCTAGCCTATCATCAAGCTATACAACAGAATCACTACTATATGATTTCTACTCTACTCTAAGATATGATATAAAAAATCCAACAGGAATATATGTTGGAAACACAAAAGAAAAAGCAGAAATTCTAGGAATAGCAGTTTTCAAACGTTCTAAATTAGTAGGAATTTTAACAGGAACAGAATCAATTTCTCATAATATATTAAAAAACAAACTAGAAACGTGCTCAGTTTTATTTCCAAACCCATTTGAAGAAGGAAAAAATATGACAGCTAATTTATCACTTGCAAAAAATAGTGATTTTAAAGTAGATTTACAAGGAGACACACCACATATAACTTGCAATATTTTCGTAGAAGCTAGAATATCTTCTAGCCAAACTACAAATGATGACTACACTTCAGAAGAAGAATTAGATAAAATTAATGAAGCATTAAATACTTTCTTAACTACATCTATTAGAAATTATTTATATAAAACTTCAAAAGACTTTAATAGTGATGTTATAGGGTTCGAAGGAGCTTTAAGAAAACAATTCTTAACTATGGATGAATATAGCTCTAGAGTAGACTGGGATAAATTCTATCCTAATTCTGAATTTGATATAAAAATAAATTCTGTAATAGAATCTAGTTATTTATTTAGAAAACATTAATTTAGGAGAAAAATATGAATTTTATATTTACGCTTTTATCAATTTATATTTTTATAAGAACAATTTCTTATGGGATATATGAATATAAAGAAAATAAAATTGCAGCAGTTACAATATTTGTAATTGCTACAATCGGACTAATATTACCTAATATAGGAATATATATGTAAATATTTTTCAGGCAGAAGGACAGAGTTATTTGTCTAAAATTCTCCATCACCTTTGTCTTAAAAATTTCTGTAGGGGCGACTAGTAGTCGCCCGCTCCTTCGAAGAATTTACTAAAAAAAGAGGTAGGCTATAAACTAAACCTACCTCTTTCCTTGTATTTTTTTACTCAATTAAATACTTCTGAATGAATCTTAGCACTACTCCAATTTCTTTTTGCTCGTTTATAAGCTTAAAGGTTCTACACCTGCTTTTTTTAATACCTCTAATACATCTACATGGTTATTTTCAAAAGCCACTATGCTTGCACACTTATTATCAGTTACATCTAATCCTGCTTCTATTAATAACTTTACAACATTTGCATAACCTCTTTCTGAAGCAATTCTTACTTCAATATTATTCCTATAAGTAACATTTGCTCCATTTTCTATCAATAACTTAACTACTTCATCATGGCCCTCCTGTGAAGCATACCTTAGTGGAGCATCATCATCAACAGATATATCTGCTCCTGCTTCTATTAATAATCTAACTACTTTAGCATGACCATTCATTGAAGCCACCTGTATTGCATCGTTATCATTAGCAGTCACATCTGCTCCTGCTTCTATTAATAACTTTACAACATCAGCATAACCCTTGCATGAAGCCACCCGTATTGCATAGTTATCATTAGCAGTCACGTCTGCGCCTGCTTTTATCAATAACTTTACAACATCAGCATAACCCTTGGATGAAGCCTTCTGTATTGCATAGTTATCACCAGCAGTTACATCTGCTCCTGCTTTGATTAATACCCTTACAACATCTGGATGGCCATTTTCTGAAGCATGTTTTATTGCCAAGTTATCTCGAAAAGTTACATCTCCTCCTACCTTTATCAATACCTTAACCATCTCTACATTTCCTGAACCCGAAGCTTTAACTAATTCTGAATTAATCTCATCAATTTTTCCAAAACCTAACTTTCCAAGAACTTCAACCGCAGTAGGTAATCCGTATTGAATTGCATTTAGACAACAGTTATCAAAAAATTCCTTTTCTTTGTCAGTTAACCTTGATAATAACTTCCGTACTCTTTTTTCATTCATGTTTTTTACCTCCTTATTAATAGAATGTAATTATATAAATAGTAACAATTGCATTATATCACAGCTTATGTTAATTTTCAATACTATAGTAGTAGCAATTTTTATCGCCCGCTCTTTCGAAGAATTTGCAAAAAAAGAGGTAGGCTATAAACTCAACCTACCTCTTACTTTGTATTTTTTCTACTTGACTAAATACTTATGAACAAATCTTAGCACGTGCATCTTGCTCCCGCTTTTATCAATAATCTAACTACTTTGTCATGACCATTTTGTAAAGCATGTTTTATTGCATAGTTATCATGGGTAGTTACGTCTGCTCCCTCTTTGATTAATAACCTAACTACTTCAGTCTTTCCACCTTCAGAAGCCAGTCTTATTGCACAACTATCCCAATAATTAACATCCACTCCAGCTTCTATCAATACCTTAACTACTTCAGCATGACCATTTTGTGAAGCATACCTTAGTGGACAGTTTAAATCAACAGTTGCATCTGCCCCTGCTTTTATCAATAATCTAACTACTTTGGCATGACCATTTCGTGAAGCATTCTTTATTGGATAATTATCACTGACAGTTACATCTACCCCTTCTCCAATCAATACCTTTACAACATCTTCATGACCATAGTATGATGCAACTTTTATTGCCTCGTTATCATTAGCAGTCATGTCTGCGCCTGCTTCGATTAATACCTTTACGACATCAGCATGACCATATCTCGAAGCAATCCTTATTGGATAGTTATCGTCATGAGTTACAACTACAAAATCACGATCATCAGTAGTTACATCTGCCCCAGCTTTTATTAATAATCTAACTACCTCCACATAGCCATTTTTTGAAGCAATCTTTATTGCAAAGTTATTTCTAGCTGTTACGTCTGCTCCAGCTTCTATCAATAACTTTACAACATCAGCATAACCATTCTCTGAAGCAATCATTATTGCATAGTTATCTTCAGCTGTTACATCTGCTCCTTCCTTTATCAATAACCTGACAACATCGGCATAACCATTCTCTGAAGCAATCCTTATTGCATAGTTATTGTTAGCAGTCACATCTGCTCCTGCTTTTATTAATGACCTAACTATCTCTGCATTACCTGTTTTCAAAGCATTCACTAATACTGAATTAACAATATCAATTTTTCCGAATCCTAACCCTATAAGGATTTCGACCATAATAGGTGATTCCATTTCAATTGCTTCTTTCCAATAGTTAAAAATAATTTTTTCATCTTTGTCAGTTAATTTTGATAATAACATCCGTACTCTTTTTTCATTCATATCTTTTACCTCCTTATTAATAGAATGTAATTATTATAAATAGTAACACTTGCATTATATCACAGCTTATGTTAATTTACAACACTATATAATAAGAAACTGTGGCTTAAACCAGAAAGGACGAAATAGTCTATAATTTAAACGAATTAGGCAATAACTCCCCCATTGTATATTCAAAAACTTCATTACCATCATAACAAAAAATCTTAAAATCATCATTCACAAATTCACTCATAAACTGCCTACAATATCCACAAGGTAAACACCTATCTAATTTATCTTTATTAATATTTCCACCTACAATTAAAATAGACTCAAATTCACTCTCACCTTCTGAAATAGCCTTTACAAAAGCTGTACGCTCAGCACAAATAGATTGAATTCCCTGATTATCAACATTACAACCAGTATATAATTTCCCACTTTTAGTCTTTAAAACAGCACCAACCTTATACTTTTTAGCATGTGCTAAATTTCTAACCTCTAAAGCCATCTTTATCTGTTCTTCCATATTATTTCAAAACTCCTTTCAAAATAATTTTTTGATACAATAAAAATAAGAGCATTTATATAAAACGCCCTTCATTTTTTTATTGTAATCCATATTTCTTTTTAAATCTATCAGCTCTACCACCAACGGCTTCTCTTTTTAAACTACCTGTCCAGTAAGGATGACATTTTGAACAAACATCAACTTTCATATCAGCCTTTGTAGAATTAGTTTTCATTACATTTCCACAAGCACAAGTAATTGTAGCTGTAGTATAATCTGGATGTAATTCTGCTTTCATCTAGTATTCACCTCTTCCTTTCTAAAGTAAATATATCTTAACTATATTACCACAATATTAAAAAATTTTCAATAGTTTTTTACTTTTTTTCCTCATCTTCTTCTGAAACTTGCTCTGTATGCCCTTTTATTGTACTTTTCAAATTATCACTAAAAGACACTTTATGTACAAATTTAGCTGTAATATTCCAAAGACATGCAATTATTAAAATAAATAAACCAATTTTCTTCCATGACTTTGCAAGCATAAAAGTATCCTCCTTCTTTTCAAGTACTATAATATATTATACTACAATATTTCATTTTGTCAATCTTATAAATCTTATCCAAAAATTCCTCTCTTTTTAATTGGTGGCTGTTCATTCATAGTTAAAGCCAATTTCTTTATTAATTCTCTTTGCTCAGCAGTTAACTTTTTAGGTACTTGAACATTTACAGTAAAAACAAAATCACCTCTATAATTTCCATTCACACTCTTAAATCCTTTATTTCTCATAACAAACTGAGTTCCAGTTTGAGTCCCCTCTGGTATTTTATATTTCTCCTTAGTACCATCAACCATAGGTACTTCAATTTCAGTTCCAAGAGTTGCACCAGTAAATGTAATTGGAATATCACATAAAACATGATCACCTTTTCTTTTATAAATACTATGTCTTTTTACATGTACATTTATATATAAATCTCCCTTAGAACCACCTTTAATTCCAGGCTCTCCTTCTCCTCTTAAAACTACTGTCTGACCTTCACTAATTCCAGCCGGAATCTTAACTTTTATTTTAGCTGATTGCCTTACAGTACCTTTACCTCTACAATCAGGACAAGGCTCTTTAATTATTTTACCTTCTCCTCCGCAATTAGTACAAACTTTTTGAGTAGACATCTGACCAAATGGAGTAGTTACTACTTGCCTAATTCTACCAGAACCATTACATACTTTACAAGTTTCTGCCTTTGTACCTTCTTTCGCCCCTGTGCCATGGCAAGAAGAACATTCAGTATTTCTATTTAATGTTATAGTCTTTTCTACACCCAAAAATGATTCTTCGAAAGAAATATCTATATTAGCTTTTAAATCAGCACCCTTCCTAGGTCCAGCACTTTTTTTACTACGTCCACCTCCAAAAGCAGCTGAAAATATATCACCAAAACTACCAAAACCGAAATCATCAAATCCGAAATCAAATCCTTCAAAACCACTACCTGAAGAATAAGAGTAGTAACCACCATTCTGACCACCAAAACCTTGAGGTCCATCATGTCCAAACCTGTCGTACATATCCCTCTTTTGTTTATCAGACAAAACTTCATAAGCTTCACTTACTTCTTTAAATTTCATTTCTGCTTCTTTTTTATTATCTGGATTTGCATCAGGATGATACTTTTTAGCAAGTTTTCTATATGCCTTTTTTATCTCTTCATCTGAAGCATTTTTTTCAACTCCCAATACTTCATAATAATCTCTTTTTTGGTCAGCCATATTCTCCTCCATTTATCAATTTATCATTTTGGGCGGACACAAGGCCCGCCCCTACATTTAATACATCTTTATAAAGAATTACTTATTATCCTCATTTCCTTCATCTTCAACCTTATAATCAGCATCATATACAGTACCCTCTTTAGCCTCATCTTCTCCAGTAGTCTCAGCATTTCCTGCATTTTGAGCTTCGGCATTTACTGCACTATATAACTTTTCAGATATTTCATAAAATACTTTTGTCAATTTATCTGTAGCATCCTTTATTTCATCTACATTATTTCCTTCTAAAGCTTTCTTTACATTAGCTATTTCAGTTTCTACTTTTGATTTTTCTTCACTGCTAATTTTATCACCTAAATCATTTAAAGTCTTTTCACTATTATATACTAAACTTTCTGCATTATTTCTTACTTCAACTTCTTCTTTTCTCTTTTTATCTTCACTAGCATGAGCTTCAGCATCTTTTACAGCTCTTTGTATATCTTCTTCAGTTAAATTTGTACTAGCTGTAATAGAAACTTTTTGCTCATTTCCTGTAGCTGTATCTTTAGCAGATACGTGTACAATACCATTTGCATCTATATCAAAAGTTACTTCAATTTGTGGAACTCCTCTTGGAGCAGCTGGAATACCAGTTAATTGGAATCTTCCTAAAGTCTTGTTATATGCAGCCATTTCTCTTTCACCTTGAAGAACGTGTACTTCAACACTTGTTTGACCATCTGCAGCAGTTGAGAAAATTTGTGATTTCTTAGTTGGTATAGTAGTATTTCTTTCAATTAATTTAGTAAATACACCACCATAAGTTTCAATACCTAAAGATAATGGTGTAACATCTAATAATACTAAATCTTTAACATCGCCTGATAAAACACCACCTTGAATAGCTGCACCTAAAGCAACACATTCATCTGGGTTAATTCCTTTATTAGGTTCTTTTCCTGTTATTTTCTTAACAGTTTCTTGAACTAATGGAACTCTAGTAGAACCACCAACTAATAATACTTCTTTTAAGTCACTTGCTTGTAATCCTGCATCTTTTAAAGCTTGATTTACTGGTCCTGTTGTAGATTCAACTAAATCTCTTATTAAATCTTCAAATTTAGCTTTTGTTAATGTAACATCTAAATGTTTTGGACCTGAACTATCAGCTGTAATAAATGGTAAATTAATATTTGTTTGACCCATTCCTGATAATTCAATCTTAGCTTTTTCTGCTGCTTCTTTAAGTCTTTGCATAGCCATTTTATCAGTACTTAAATCTATACCATTTGATTTTTTAAATTCTGCAATAAGATAATCAATAATCTTTTGGTCGAAATCATCTCCACCTAATCTATTATTTCCACTTGTAGCTAAAACTTCAAATACTCCATCACCAATATCTAGTATTGAAACATCAAAAGTTCCTCCACCTAAGTCATAAACCATTATTTTTTGATCTGTTTCAGCTTTGTCCATACCAAAAGCTAAAGCTGCTGCTGTAGGCTCATTTATAATTCTTAAAACTTCAAGTCCTGCAATTTTTCCAGCATCTTTAGTTGCTTGTCTTTGGCTATCACTAAAATAAGCTGGAACTGTAATAACTGCTTGTTTTACTTCTGTTCCTAAATAATTTTCTGCATCTGTTTTTAATTTTTGAAGAATCATTGCTGAAATTTCTTGTGGTGTAAATTCATCTTCTTCTATTTTTACTTTTCTATCTGTTCCCATATCTCTTTTTATTGAAATAACTGTATGCTCTGGGTTTGTAACAGATTGACGTTTAGCAATTTGTCCTACTAATCTTTCTCCATTTTGAGAAAATGCTACTACTGATGGAGTTGTTCTGTTTCCTTCTTGGTTTGGAATTACAACAGCCTCTCCTCCTTCCATAACTGCAACACATGAATTTGTTGTTCCTAAATCAATACCTATTATTTTTGACATTTTTTTATCCTCCTTAAATTTCTGCAAACTTAATATTTTGTGTTCTACGTCGTTAAAAATCTTAAGTTTACATTAGTTTTTTATTTTTTATTTTCTTAATCTTTAGTATACTATATTTAAAAAATTTAATAACAAAATTTAATTAGCTACTATTACCATCGAATGTCTTATAACCTTAGTGCCTATAATATAGCCCTTTCTAAATTCTTCTTTAATAATATTCTTCCCGAATTTTTCATCTTGAACATGACTAACTGCCTCATGAAGTTCTGGATCAAATTGTTTACCTACTGTTTCAATTTCTTTAACTCCATTTGAAGCTAAAACATCTTGAAGTTGTTTTAATACCATCTTGATTCCGTCTTGATAAGCCTTATCTTCTGTCTCTGTACTTGCAGCTTTTTCTAAATTATCAATTACTGGTAAAATCATTGTCATAATATCAGATACTAGCATATTTCTTAACATTTCTTTTTCTTTTACATTTCTTTTTTTGAAATTTTCAAATTCTGCAAGTAATCTTTTATATCTATCTTCAAGTTCTTTAAATTCTTTATTTTCTTCCTCATCAACCTTAGTTTCTTCCTTTGTTGTTTCTTTTTTCTGTTCTTCTACTTTTTCATCTTGCAATTTTTTATCTTTCTTTTCTTCTTCCAACTAACTTTCCTCTCTTTCTAATCAAAATTATCATTTTCAAAATCTTCTTTTAATTTTTTACTAATATATTTCATAACAGAAATTACTTTTGAATAATCCATTCTAGTTGGACCTATAATTCCAATAGTTCCTATATCTTTATCTCCAAGTAAATGATTAAAAGTTACAATACTAAAGTTTTTAAGCTTTTCATCATTTAATTCTTCACCAATATATACATTTATATCATCTGCAATACCCGTATTTAATACATCTGCAACCAAATCTTTAGCATCAAGTATATTCATAAAATCTCTAGCTAAATCAGCTTTCTTAAATTCTGGTAAATCAAAATTTTTATTAGTACCTTCCAACATTATTCTGTTATTTTCTTCTAATATCTTATTTATTTCATGAATTATCTTTTTTATTACATTTATTCCTGTTTTCATTTCAGAAATAATATAATCTTCTATTGGTCCTTCTAATTTTTCCAAAGGTTTTCCTACTAATTTATTAGAAAAAACTTCATTCAAATTTCTAATTTGCTCATCTGTTACATCTTCATCAAATTTTATAATTGCTTCTCTTATTATTCCCGAATCAGTAAGAATAATAGCCATCATTACTCTACTTCCGAGCAAAACAAATTTTATATCAATTATTGTATGCTTTTCTATTTTAGGACCTACAGCTATTGTTGTATAATGCGTAAGTTCAGAAATTGTACTAGTAGCAATTTTAGTTAAATCTTCTAACTCATTTACTTTAATCTCTAATTTTTGTTTTATATAATTCATCTCTTTGGCAGTTAAATTATCATCTCTTAATAGCTCATCAATATAATACCTATATCCTCTCTGAGAAGGTACTCTTCCTGCAGAAGTATGAGGTTTATCTAAAAAGCCTATCTCCTCAAGCTCTGCCATTTCATTTCTTATAGTTGCACTACTACAATTCAAATCATAATTTTTAACTAAACTTCCTGAACTAACAGGTTGAGCTGTATCAATATACTCTTCTACAATTGCCTGTAGAATTTTCTTTTTTCTATCATCTAAATCTTTAGGCATTTTCCACCTCTTTTGTTAGCAATTTTTATGCTAATTTGCTAACGCATAATTATATTATACCCAAAATTAGCAATTGTCAATACCAATTGCTAATTTTTTTTTTTTTACATTTAGAAAAAACTTGCTAAAAATAAAAATTTGTTATATAGTAAATAAAAATAATACGGAGGATAAAATATGTTATTTAAAGATAAAAAAATGAAATACACTATAATAATTTTCATAATAATATTCATAGTACTAATAGGTCTTTTCATCGGAAATAACATAAAGAAAAACAAAACAAATACAAAAAAAGAACCTACGCTTTCAATAAAAACAGAAAGCAATATATTTAAAATAGATTCAATATTACTATATAGCTCTGCCAACGCAATCAATAACTCTCAAAGCGATTCAAATAAATGGAACTTAGATATATATCAATACACAGACATATCAATAAATATAAACAACATGGTATCATATAAAGAATTAACAAACAAAAACACAGTAAAAAAAATATATATAGACAACTTTAAACTCCAGTCAGAGCCATCTCGAGGAACACCAAAATTCTATTATAAAAACCCAAATGACTTTGGAATAGCTAATATAAATGATGAAAACCTAATCGAAGATTCAATAGAATATAAAGTAACTACAACAAACGATGAAATAGACTTTTCTAAACCAACATTTTACACAGACTGTTCAAATCCATTAACATTATCATATGTAAACAAAGACATAAACAAAAACTACGTAGTTCAAAACAATAACTCTACAGTAATCTTTGACGGAAGCCTACTTAGAGATTCAACCGTACTACTTAGTACAATCGAATCAACAGTATCATTTACAGTACACATCATAAACTACCTAGACGAAGAATTTACATGCGAAGTCAGATTTGATATTCCACTTAAAGATGATACAACAGACATTTATTCTGGCTCATATACAAAAGAAATTACAAAACTACACTCAAGCAAATTTTACAAAAATGAAAAAATGGATTAGAATTCTATCACTCTAATCCATTTTTTTATTGTATAGGAAAAAACGGGCGATTAAAATCGCCCCTACAAAGCAAAATGCCTTTCTTATTTCAACACAAAAATAAATTTATCATCTATATAACCTTTACAATTAATTACTTATAATTATTCAAAATATCCCTTAAACTCTCCATCTCATCCCTAGTAAAAGTAACACCCTTACCCATCTTATCATGAGTCTCATTCCAATCCCTCAAATCAAACTTTGGATCCCTTCCATTCCAACTAACCAAATTAAGCTCCTTACTCCAACCCTTTTCATTAGTAGATATAACACCTATTTTTTCAACAATATCATACGTAATTTCTGGCATAATCATTCTCCCCTTTTTTTCTTAATTATATCCAAACAAACAAAAAAGTCAACCAATTTTTAACAAAATTTTATACTTATCATAAAATTTAATTTTTATACCTTCTCAAAACAGCGCGAAGGGATTTTCCCTATTTAAATACAAAGCTAGTCGCAATAGGCCTAGTCCTATGACTACCAGAAGCATCCATAGGATCATTTATAATCTCATTCTCCACAACCATAGCCGTAGAAGTACCCCCATCAAGATTAGCCGCATTATA
>CANQZP010000016.1 GCA_947628395.1 uncultured Clostridia bacterium | reverse complement strand
GAAAAAAGGTGGACATGTAGCGAAAGTTGCAAAAGAAGATATGGAAAAAGAATTAGGACAATCTGTTGTTAGTAGAGCAAATACATTAAATTATCAATACATAGATGATAATAAACTATCTGAAAATAATAAAATAATCGAAAAAAATAAAAAAAATTGAAAAAAATAATAATACGGAGAAATGATTATATAGATGTAAAAAAAGAACAAAGAAAAAGAGAAGAAAAAATCATAAAAGAATCTCAAAATACATAAAAGAAATTCAAACAGAGGGACGGCAATGTGTATTTAAGTTAAGAAAAGTTTTTCATATATTAAAGCAATATAATAATTGATTTTTAAATAGCTGCGCAGCGACCAAACGAGACTGTAGGTCGAGTGCGATTGAAGCAACTTACAGATATTTTTGTATTTCGCTTTTTCTTCGAAGATCGGGCGATTGATAATCGCCCCTACGAAATACTTTTAAATCTGAAAGTTGCGACAGCAAAGCTATACAAAAATCAATTATTATATTTGCTTTTTTTGGGGCATATTTTCTTAACTTAAATAGACATTGCCGTTTCCATTTTACATACTATATTAAAATGCTAACGCAACCACACTGCCAGTAGCAACAAGAACAATAAATCCAGCTACAGCAACACCAGCAGCTAAAGGCAAGAAAGCCTTTTTTAGAGGTAAATCTAAAAAGTTAGCAATCAAAGACCCAACCCAAGCACCAGTAGTAGGAAGTGGAACTGCTACAAATAAAAATAAACCTAAAGCAGCAAAGTTTTGAAGCTTTTCGCTTTCTTTTATTTTTCTAGTAGCTTTTTCAGTAGCAAAATCTATAATTTTTTTGAAAAATTTCCATCTTCCAAAAAAATCAAATAAAGGTTTAGCATATTTTACAATAAAAAATATAGGAACAATATTTCCAATAAAACTAAATATATAAGAAGTTGGATAATCTAATCCTAAAGTAACTCCAATAGGAATAGCACCTCTTATTTCTACTATAGGCATCATACCTACAATAGCAGTTATAATCCATTTTATAAAAATAGGAAAGCTTTGTAAAGTTGCAATCATAATTATTCTCCTCTCTTTAAGCCTTATTTATAATTTTAAATGATTTTATTATCTCTTCAATATAATCCTTTAAATTATATTCATAATTCTTATTTATATCAATATAAAAATCAAAAACATATACTTTATTATCTTTTACAATATAATAAACCTGAATAAATTTATCTTGAGTAGAAAAGTGATATTCATAATAAGTATTATCAGAAATATTACCATTTGAAATTTCAGAAATATCTTTAATATTCTCAAATTTAGTGCAAAAATCAGACTTATCTGCATTTATAACAGTATATATAGAACGAACACTAGAACAATCAAAAGAAGAAATATATATAGAACTATTATATTTTTCAGACTCCAAAACTAATTCATATCCTTGATACTCTTCTAATCTTTTAAACTCAAAAATGTCATTAGCTTTAATTGAAAAGATATTAAGATAACTAGAATATTCACTATAAGTATCTTTTTTTGTATTTTTATAAAAGAATTTAAAAAATATAAAAGCTCCTATGGCTAAGGCAACTATTAAAATAAATAATATTATAAAAAATATTTTTTTCTTCGTAAAAAAAGTATTCAAGAAAATCTCTCCAATCATATTTTTAAAAAAATTATATATTAATAAGGAGAAAAAATCAAGACTGGAACAAATTACCTTTGATTTAGGAAAATAAATCTGTTAATATTTATATATGGGGGTAATTATAATGATTCAGAATTTCATAAATATATTAGAAAAAGTTGATAAAAAGATATTAAATATTATTAATATTGGATTATATTGTTCATTTTTTATAAGTTTAATGGGAGTAATAATATTAGGGATTCATTATAAACTCTATGTTTCTCCAAATTTGTATTACATAGGAATTGAAATTTTTAAAATGGGAATTATATCAGCTGTTTCATTTATAGTATGTGGGATAGGACTATGGGCTATAAGAGAAAAAATGAAATAAAAAAATTGGCATTCAAGTGCCAATTTTCTTATTTCATTTCATTTAATTTTTTAGCTAAATTAGATTTTTTTCTAGAAGCTGTATTTTTCTTAATAACACCTTTTGTACAAGCTTGATCAACTTTCTTTACAGCGTTTTTAAAATTAACATTAGCTTCTTCTTTATTACCAGCTTCAACTGATTCATTAAATTTTCTAACAGCTGATTTATATCCTGATTTAATCATATTATTTCTTAATGTTTTCTTTTCAATAACACTAACTCTTTTTTCTGCTGATTTAATATTTGGCATTGTATATAGCACCTCCTTTTAGTTAAATAGTAAATTTATCTTAACTATTGTAACACGGAAATATTAAAATGGCAAGTATTTTTTATAAAATAATAAAAAAATGTAAAAAAGCCTTGACTGCCTACGGAAACTCATGATATACTATTAGAGCATAAATTAAATATTTAAAAGAAGAGGAATTAAATATTGATGGAACTATTTATTTCCTTTGTTTTTTAGCAGGGAACAAAGAGATAAATAAAAACGCTTTATTTAAGAGGGACTTCTTTAAAAAATATATCATACCTGCTTTCCAATTATATATAGGTTTTATCCAGACCTAATATAAAAAGAAAAAATAGAAGGGGTGATTTTTTTTGGGTAAAGTTCAAGTAAAAGACATTAAACACGAAAAATGCGTAAGAAAAACTTTCTCTAAGATAGGCGATAGTATAGATATCCCTAACCTTATAAAAGTTCAAAAAGATTCTTACGAGTGGTTCGTGAAAGAAGGATTAGGTGAAGTATTGAAAGATATTTCTCCAATTGTCGACTACTCTGGAAATTTAGTACTAGAGTTTTTCGATTACTACATGGAAGATAAGACAAAATACACATTAGAAGAAGCTAAAGAAAGAGATGCTACATACTCAACAAGATTACATGTTAAAGTAAGACTTATTAACAGAGAAACTGGTGAAATCAAAGAGCAAGAAATTTATTTAGGTGATTTCCCACTTATGACAGACAGTGCTACATTTATTATAAATGGTGCAGAAAGAGTTGTTGTAAGTCAGTTAGTTCGTTCACCAGGATGTTATTATGATTCTAGCTATGATAAAACAGGAAAGAAATTATATACATCTACGGTTATGCCTATTAGAGGTGCATGGCTTGAATATGAAACAGACAGTAATGATGTTTTTTATGTAAGAATAGACAGGACAAGAAAACTTCCTGTAACTACTCTTTTAAGAGCAATAGGAGTTACAACAGATGAACAAATTTTAGAATTATTTGGTGATGAAGAAAAATTAATTTCTACAATATCTAAAGACCCAATAAAAACTCAAGATGAATCATTAATAGAAATTTATAAGAAATTAAGACCAGGAGAATTACCTACAGTAGATGCTGCAAGAAATTTATTTAATGGCTTATTCTTTGATAATAGAAGATATGATTTAGCTAGAGTAGGTAGATATAAATACAATAAAAAATTAAATTTAGCACATAGAATAACAAATCAAGTTGCTTTTGATACAATAGTAAATCCAGAAACAGGAGAAGTATTAGTAGAAAAAGATGAAGTTATTTCAAAAGAAGTAGCTACAGAAATTCAAAATTCTGGAATAAATATTGTAGACGTAAAAGTAGAAGATAAAAAAGTAAGAGTTATAGGAAATGGAACAGTAGATATTAAAGCCTTTGTAGATGAAAAAGTTTTAAAGAAAGTTACAGTTAAAGAATTAGTAAATTATACTGTTCTAAAAAATATATTAGAAAATACTGCTCAGAAAGATTTAGCAAAAGTTATAGAAGAAAGAATGGATGAATTAGTTCCAAAACATGTTACAACAGAAGATATTATAGGTTCTATAAGCTATCTTCTAAACTTAGATCATGGATTAGGAAAAATAGATGATATTGACCACTTAGGAAATAGACGTATAAGATGTGTTGGAGAACTTTTACAAAATCAATTTAGAATTGGTTTAACAAGATTAGAAAGAGTTGTTCGTGAAAGAATGACAATACAAGACTTAGATGTTGTAACACCACAAACATTAATTAATACAAAACCAATAACATCAGCAATTAGAGAATTCTTCGGAAGTTCACAATTATCACAATTTATGGATCAAACAAATCCGCTTTCAGAATTAACACATAAAAGAAGAATTTCAGCATTAGGACCTGGAGGATTATCAAGAGAAAGAGCTGGATTCGAGGTTCGTGACGTACACTATACACATTATGGTAGATTATGTCCAATAGAATCTCCTGAAGGACCTAACATTGGACTTATATCAGCACTTACTACATTTGCTATAATAAATGAATATGGATTTGTAGAAACACCATATAGAAAAGTAGATAAAAAGACTGGAAAAGTTACTGACGAAGTAGAATATATGACAGCTGATACTGAAGATGAGTATATTATAGCTCAGGCTTCAGAACCACTTGATAAAGATGGAAAATTTATAAATAAGAGAATTAGAGTAAGATATCTAGATGAAATTACAGAAGTTGAAAAAGAAAGAGTTGACTATGTAGATGTATCACCAAAACAATTAGTTTCAGTTGGTGCAGCTATGATACCTTTCTTAGAGCATGATGACGCTAACCGTGCACTTATGGGTGCAAACATGCAACGTCAAGCAGTTCCTCTTATGATTACAGAATCGCCTATGGTTGGAACTGGTATTGAATATAGAGCTGCTAAAGATTCAGGAATCTTAATAGTAGCAGATGAAGACGGAACAGTAGAAAGAGTTACTGGTGATGAGATTGTTATCAAGAACTCAAAAGGTGAGAAGAAAACTTATACACTTCGTAAATTCAAGAGAACTAATGGTGGAACTTGTGTAAATCAAAGACCAATAGTAAAAACTGGAGAGAAAATAAAAAGAGGAGATGTTATTGCTGACGGACCTGCTACAGACAAAGGTGAGATGGCATTAGGTAAAAACTTACTTATAGCTTTCACAACTTGGGAAGGTTATAACTATGAGGACGCAATACTTCTAAATGAAAGATTAGTAAAAGAAGATGTTTTAACATCTATACATATTGAAGACTACGATTGTGAATGTCGTGATACAAAATTAGGACCAGAAGAAATTACAAGAGATATTCCAAATGTAGGAGAAGACAGCTTAAGAGACTTAGATGATGAAGGTATAATTCGTATTGGTGCAGAGGTAAGACCAGGAGATATATTAGTAGGTAAAGTTACTCCAAAAGGTGAAACAGAACTAACAGCAGAGGAAAGATTACTTCGTGCAATATTTGGAGAAAAAGCTAGAGAAGTTAGAGATACATCTCTTAGAGTACCTCATGGAGAAGCTGGAACAATCGTTGATGTAAAAGTATTTACTAGAGAAAATTCTGATGAATTAGGACCTGGAGTAAATAAAGTAATAAGAGTATATATTGCTCAAAAAAGAAAAATATCTGTTGGTGACAAAATGGCTGGACGTCATGGAAACAAAGGTGTTATTTCAAGAATATTACCAGAAGAAGATATGCCATTTATGCCAGATGGAACTCCTGTAGATGTCGTACTTAATCCATTAGGTGTACCTTCTCGTATGAACTTAGGTCAAGTTTTGGAAGTTCACTTAGGTGCTGCTGCTAGAATGTTAAACTGGAAAGTAGCTACACCAGTATTTGATGGTGCATCTGAAGAAGATATAGAAGAATGTTTAAAATTAGCAGGACTTGAAACAAATGGAAAAACTATTCTTTATGATGGAAGAACAGGAGAGCCATTTGATAAACCAATAACAGTTGGTGTAATGTACATGTTAAAACTTCACCACTTAGTAGATGATAAAATACATGCTCGTTCAACTGGACCATATTCTTTAGTTACACAACAACCACTTGGAGGTAAAGCTCAATTTGGTGGACAGCGTTTTGGAGAGATGGAAGTTTGGGCATTAGAGGCTTATGGTGCAGCATACACACTACAAGAAATTTTAACAGTTAAATCAGATGATGTTGTAGGAAGAGTAAAAACTTATGAATCAATAGTAAAAGGTGAAAATATTCCTGAACCAGGAATGCCAGAAAGTTTCAAAGTTCTAGTAAAAGAACTTCAAAGTTTAGGATTAGATGTAAGATTATTCTCTGATACAGATGAAGAACTAGAGTTGAAAGAAACTGTAGAAGATGGAATAGATCTTACAGAAGAGCAAGGAAGACAAATGATGGAAGAAGAACTTTTGGCAGAAGAGAATGAAGAATTAAATGAAATTACAGATGAAGATATGGAAAAGGAAGATGAAGAGATTGACTTAGAAAATATGGAAACTGATGATGATTTATTTGATACTTTATTAGAGGATGATGAGGATTTAGGTGAAGACAATCTATTAGATGATATGGATTTACCTTCTGAAGACGAATAATTTTAAGTAAAAAACATTTAGAATAATAAATTTATTGAAATAGTATCGAGGAAAGCTACCGCTCCCGGGAGAGTTTATATTTTTTTACTCACCTTATCCCAATGGCGCTGTAAGCATACTCTAAGTATGCAACAGCGCTCATCGGTCCCCCCGAGCGGCTCGTATAAAAAATATAAAAGCTCTCCCTCGCGCTACATTGTTATTATTCTAAAATATATTAAAAATTAAATATTATCTGAGAAATTAAATAAATTGACATTTTTATCTGCTAGAGCAAAGGATAATTTATTTAAAAATATTGGATGCCAAAAAAATAAATTAAGGGGGCTACCAATAATAATGGAAGAATTGGAAGTGTTTAATAAGCTAAAAATAGGCTTAGCATCAGATGAAAAGATAAGAGAATGGTCAAAAGGTGAAGTAAAAAAACCAGAGACTATTAACTACAGAACTTTAAAACCAGAAAAAGATGGACTATTTTGTGAAAAAATATTTGGTCCAACAAAAGACTGGGAATGTCACTGTGGTAAATATAAAAGAGTTAGATATAAAGGTATTGTTTGTGATAGATGTGGTGTTGAAGTAACAAAATCTAAAGTAAGAAGAGAAAGAATGGGACATATAGAGCTTGCTGCACCAATCGCACATATTTGGTATTTTAAAGGAATACCTAGTAGAATAGCTTTAATCTTGGATATCTCACCAAGGAACTTAGAAAAAGTAATTTATTTTGCTTCATATATAGTAGTTGATAAAGGAACATCTGGACTTTTAAAATGCCAAGTGTTAAATGAAAAAGAATATCATGAAGCAGTTGAAAAGTATGGAAAAGGTTCTTTTAAAGCTGAAATGGGAGCAGAAGCTATTAGAAAATTACTTGAAGAAACTGATATAGAAAAATTATCAGAAGAGCTAAAAAAAGAACTAGAACATGCTACTGAGCAAAAGAAAGCTAAAATAGTAAAAAGATTAGATACAGTAGAAAGTTTTAGACTTTCTGGAAATAAACCAGAATGGATGGTAATGAATGTAATACCAGTTATTCCACCAGATTTAAGACCTATGGTACAATTAGATGGTGGTAGATTTGCTACATCAGACTTAAATGATTTATATAGAAGAGTAATAAATAGAAATAACAGATTAAAAAGATTATTAGAATTAGGTGCACCAGAGATAATTGTAAGAAATGAAAAGAGAATGTTACAAGAATCTGTAGATGCATTAATAGATAATGGAAGACGTGGAAGACCAGTAACAGGAGCTGGTAATAGACCATTAAAATCATTATCAGATTTATTAAAAGGAAAACAAGGTAGATTCCGTCAAAACTTATTAGGTAAGAGGGTTGACTATTCAGGACGTTCAGTTATCGTAGTAGGACCAGAACTTAAGATTTATCAATGTGGATTACCTAAAGAAATGGCAATAGAATTATTTAAACCATTTGTTATGAAAGAATTAGTAGAAAGAGGTTTAGCTCATAACATAAAAAATGCTAAAAGAATGGTAGAAAAGTTAAGACCAGAAGTATGGGATATATTAGAAGATGTTATAAAAGATCATCCAGTAATGTTAAACCGTGCTCCTACATTACACAGACTTGGTATTCAAGCATTTGAACCAATTTTAGTAGAAGGTAGAGCTATAAAACTACATCCACTTGTTTGTACTGCATTTAATGCTGACTTCGATGGTGACCAGATGGCTGTACACGTACCATTATCACCAGAAGCACAAGCAGAAGCTAGATTCTTAATGCTTTCAGTAAATAACCTTTTAAAACCTCAAGATGGTAAACCAGTAACAGTACCTACACAGGATATGATATTAGGTGCATATTACTTAACAGTACAAATTGATGGTGAAAAAGGTGAGGGAATGTATTTCTCATCTAAAGATGAAGCTTTAATGGCTTATCACAATAATGATGTTGGATTACACTGCAAAGTAAAAGTAAGAATGGAAAAAGAGATTGACGGAGAAATCAAACATAAAACAATAGAAACTACAGTAGGAAGATTAATCTATAATGAAGGAATACCACAAGATTTAGGTTTTGTTGACAGATCAGATCCAGAAAAAGCATTTGATTTAGAGATAGATTTCCCAGTTATAAAGAAAAACTTAGGAACTATAGTTGCAAAATGTATTAATGCACATGGATTATCAGAAACAGCTGAAGTATTAGACTATATTAAAGCTACTGGATATAAATATTCTACAAAAGGTGCTATCACAGTGTCTGTTGCTGATGTTGCAGTTCCTGCAGCTAAAAAAGATATCTTAGCAGCAGCAGATGAAGATGTAGAAAATGTATTAAAACAATTTAAACGTGGTTTGATAACAGAAAATGAAAGATATGATGCTGTTATTAAAATATGGGAAAAAGCTACAAAAGACGTTACAGAAGCTATGAAAGATAACTTTGATGAGTTAAATCCAATTTACATGATGGCTCAATCAGGAGCAAGACGGAAATATGAACCAGTTAAGACAAATCGCAGGTATGCGTGGACTTATGGCTAATACATCAGGTAAAGCTGTTGAAATTCCAATTAAATCTTGTTTCCGTGAAGGTCTAGATGCGTTAGAATACTTTATTTCATCACATGGCGCTAGAAAAGGTTTAGCAGATACAGCTTTAAGAACAGCCGATTCAGGATACTTAACAAGAAGATTAGTTGATGTATCTCAAGATATAATAATAAGAGAAGACGACTGTGGAACACATGATGGAATTGAACTTGAAGATATTAAAGATGGAAATCAAGTATTAGAAAAATTACAAGAAAGATTAGTAGGAAGATATTTATTAGAAGATTTATATGATCCAAAGACTAAAGAATTGATTGCAGATACAAATACAATGATAACAGACGATTTAGCTGAAAAGATAGTAGCTGCAGGATACTCAAAAGTTAAAGTTCGTTCAGTATTAGGATGTAGAGCAAAACATGGAGCTTGTAGTAAATGCTATGGTATGGGATTAGCTACAAGAAAGAGAGTAAATATAGGAGAATCTGTAGGAATCATAGCTGCACAATCAATAGGTGAGCCTGGTACACAGCTTACAATGAGAACATTCCATACTGGTGGTGTAGCTGGAGGAGATATTACACAAGGTCTTCCTAGAGTTGAAGAGTTATTTGAAGCTAGAAATCCTAAAGGTTTAGCTATTATTTCAGAGATTGCTGGAAAAATAACTGTAAATAACGACAAAAAGAGAAAAGAAGTTACTGTTACTGGAAAAGATGATGCTAAAACTTATGTTATCAGTTTCGGTTCAAAGCTTTGCGTAAAAGACGGAGATGAAATCGAAGCAGGTGACCCATTAACAGAAGGAAGTATAAATCCAAATGATATTTTAGCTATTAAAGGACCAGATGGAGTTTTCAAATATATCATTTCAGAAGTTCAAAAAGTTTATAGAAATCAAGGTGTTGATATCAACGATAAACATATTGAAGTAATTGCAAGACAAATGCTTAAGAAAGTAAGAGTAGAAGATGGAGGAGATACAGGATTATTTACTGCATCATTAGTTGATATGTATGATTTCGAAGATGTAAACAAAAAAGCTATTGAAGAAGGAAAGACACCAGCAAAAGGAAAGAGAGTTTTACTAGGAATTACAAAAGCTTCACTTGCAACAGAAAGCTTCTTATCAGCAGCATCATTCCAAGAGACAACAAAGATATTAACAGAAGCTGCAATAAAAGGAAAAGTAGATTCTCTAATTGGACTAAAAGAAAATGTTATAATTGGTAAACTAATTCCAGCAGGAACAGGATTAAAGAGATACAGAGATATACATATAAATACTGAAGCACAAGAAATAGAACAAAATATAAATCAAAATGTATAATTCAAAAAGAAGAACATCAATTAAATTGGTGTTCTTTTTTGTAATTCAGAGACATTGACTTTTCATACGAGCGATTAAAATCGCTATTACGTGTATTGTAATAATATATAAAAAATGTTATAATATCGAAAATGATTAGAAAAGAGGAAGAATAATGGATAATAAATATTCTATGACAGTAGAACAAAATATATTTTTAGCTAAAAGAAACATTGTAGATAATGTTTATGCAAATGCAAAAATGGAAGGTTTAAATGTAACATTTCCACAAACAAAGACTATTCTAGAAGGAATAAATGTACCTAATTTAAAAATAGATGAGATTCAATGTATTTTGAATTTAAGAGATGCATGGAAATATATTATAAATAATATAGAAAAAGAGTTTAATTTAGAATTTATATGCAAAGTTAATGAATTGGTAGCAAGAAATGAAAGTATAGAATGGGGAAAATTAAGAAATCGGAAGAGTTGAAATAACTGGGACAGAATATATTCCTGATATACCAAATGAAAATAAAATAAAGCAAGAAATAGGCGATATTTTAAAAATAGAAAATGCAACACAAAGAGCTATAGAATATATGTTATATGGAATGAGAAAACAATTATTTTGGGATGGAAATAAAAGGACAAGTACAATATGTGCTAATAAAATTATGATAGAAAATGGAGCTGGTATAATAAAAGTTCCAGATACAAAATTAGAAGAATTTAATATTTTACTTACAGAATTCTATAATACAAATGATAATGAAAAAATAAAGCAATTTATATTTGATAATTGTATTGATGGTATTATAATCGAAGGTTAAAAAAAACAATTCCTATTTTTTTCTGTGGCGTGTATTAAAAAATTGACTTTTTACTTAAAATAAAGTAAAATAAGAATATTAAGGGGAAATGTGAATATATGAAAAAAGATTCAAAAATAATAGAAAAATTAGCATCAAGAGTAAAGATATATCTAGTGTTAATAGGTTTGCTTTTAATTTTATTATGTTCTTATGATAGTGGCCTTATAATTCCATCAGTAATATTCTTCGTTTTACTTATTATATATACAGCTTGGGTAAATACTAAAAAGAAAACTGAGATAGAAACACATATTGAAGAAGTAACTTGGGGAATGAATTCGGCTATAAGAAATACTTTAAATAAAGCTCCTATTCCTATGGTTGTAATTGAAACAGACGGAAACTTGGTTTATAAAAACCCAAAAGTAAATATGGAGTTTAAAGATATTGATATTACAACATATCTTGAAAGCATAATAAAAGAAATAAAATTAGAATTAGAAAACAATGAACAAAAAAGAGAAATCACAAAACAAATAACAATAAATGATAAAGTGTATAAAATATTTTGTGAATATTCTATCAGTAAAAAAAGAGATAAAAGAAAAAGAAGAGAATATGTTCTTAGCTTATATTTCTTAGATGATACAAGATATAATTCTCTATTTGATAAATATAATGACGAGAAAACATGTATAGGAATTGCAGTTATAGATAATTATGAGGAAATATCTCAAAGAGTAACTCCTGAAGATAGGTCTCAAATCTTAGCTTCAGTAGAAAAAGCTATTTATGATTGGGCTTCAACTATTGAAGGATTAGTAGTAAAAAATGATAGAGATACTTTTATTTGTACATTTGAACAAAAATATCTAACAGATTTAGAGAAAAATAAAATGAATATACTAGATGTTGTTAAAGAGATAGAATCAAAAGTTCCAATAACACTTAGTATATCAATTTCAACAGAAGGTGCAAATTACTATGAAAGATATAAATCAGCTTTAGCCGGAGTAGATTTAGTATTAGGTAGAGGTGGAGATCAAGCAATTATAAGAAAAGACGGAAAATATAAATTTTATGGTGGAACAACATTAGAAGTTGAAAAAAGAACAAAGGTAAAAGCTAGAATTGTAGCTCATTCTTTAGAAGAATTGATATTAGATTCAAAAAATGTAATAATAATGGGACATCAAAATACTGACATAGATTCATTAGGTTCAAGTTTAGGTATATATAGATTAGCTAAAACTTTAAACAAAAAAGCATACATTGTAAATGAAGACTTTGGAATGAATTTAGGAAAATTCGTAGATACACTAAAAAGTGTAGAAGAATATAATGAAGCTATTATTGATTCTAAAGAAGCTATAGCAAAAACTGATAAAGATTCATTAGTAATTGTTGTAGATACTCATAAAAAATCTTATGTACAAGCACCAGAATTATTAGAAAAAACAGATAAAATAGTAATAATTGATCACCATAGAAAAAGTACAGACTTTATTGAAAATGCAAGTTTAACTTTCCATGAAGTATATGCTTCATCAGCAGCAGAGCTTGTTACAGAACTTATTCAATATGTAGAAAGAGATGTTGAACTAACACAAATTGAATTGGAAAGTTTGTATGGTGGAATTATGGTAGATACTAAAAACTTTACTTTCAAAACTGGTGTAAGAACTTTTGAAGCAGCAGCATATTTGAGAAAATTTGGTGTAGATATAATCAAAGTTAAAAAGTGGTTTCAAAGTGATTTAGAAAGTTATAATGTTATAGCAGATATAGTTAAAAAAGCAGAAATTATTGAAGGTTCAATTGCTATTTCTATAAATGAAGAACCTGGAAAAGATTCAAATACTATATGTGCAAAAGCGGCAGATGAATTACTTACAATTAGTGATATTACAGCTTCTTTTGTAATAGGAGATACCGGAGAGAAAATTTGTATTAGTGGTAGGTCAATTGGTGATATAAATGTACAAGTAATTCTAGAAAAATTAGGCGGAGGAGGACATATAACCTTAGCCGGAGCTCAGTTAGAAGGTGTAACCCTAGAAGAAGCTAAAAATGAGCTTATAATTAGAATTAATGAGTATTTAACAGAAACTAATGTATGACCTATAAAGGAGGTTTAATATGAAAGTAATTCTTTTAGATAACATCAAAGGTGTAGGAAAGAAAGATGAGATAATAAACGCAAGTGATGGATATGTGAGAAATTATCTTTTTCCTAAAAAATTAGCAGTTGAGGCTAATAAAGAAAATTTGGCAAAATTGAATTCTAAAAATGAATCTATAGCATTTAAAAAAGAAACTGAAAGAAATGAGGCTTTAAAAATAGGAGAGAAAATAAAAAATATTACTTTAGAAATAAAAGTTAAAGCTGGAGAAAATGGAAAGATATTTGGAGGAGTTACTGCAAAGGAAATTTCAGAAGAATTAAACCAAAAGTATAATATAAATATAGATAAAAAGAAGATTTTATTAAAAGAGACTATAAAAAATATTGGAACTTTTACAGCTACTATAAAGTTGTATGAGGGAATTTCAGAGGATTTAACGTTAAATATAATTTCGTAGATTTTTATAATAAGATATAACATTGTAAAGCGGGCGATTGATAATCGCCCCTACGGGAGAAAAAAAGATGATTGGCAGAAAAGAATGGGCGAACGTTGTAGGGGCGGGGCTTGTCTCCGCCCGGTTGATAACTACTACAAAATATATTAGAAAGGAAAAGAATATGGAACTAGGCAAAGTACCACCACACGATATCGAAGCAGAACAAGCAATCCTTCGGATCAATGCTCACAGATAAAGATGCTGTAATATCTGCAATAGAAGTGTTGAAAACAGAAGATTTTTATAGAGAAGATAATAAATTAATATATGAATCAATGCTTAGCTTATATGGAAGAGCAGAACCAATAGACATCATAACAGTAAAAGCAGAACTCGTAGCAACAGGCAAATTTGACCAAGTAGGTGGACTAGAATATTTAGCCATGCTTCCAGAAAAAGTTCCAACTACTTCAAACGTAGAAAAATACATAAAAATAGTAGAAGAAAAATCATTACTTAGAAACTTAATAAAAACAGCAAATGACATTATTGCATCAGGATATGACCAGACAGAAGAAGTAGAAGATATAATGAATATAGCAGAGAAAAGAATTTTTGATATAATGCAAAAAAAAGGTCAAAAAACTTATTCTCCACTTAAAGATATATTAGTAGAATCATTTGCAGAATTAGAAAAATTATATAACCAAAAAGGATATATAACTGGTGTAGAGACAGGCTTTACTGATTTAGATTACAAAACATCAGGCCTTCATAATTCAGACTTAATAATTATTGCAGCACGTCCTGCAATGGGAAAATCAGCATTTGCAATAAATATTGCAACACATGCAGCAGTTCAAACTAACACTCCAGTAGCAATATTTAACTTAGAAATGTCAAAATCTCAAGTAGCAAACAGAATATTATGTAGTGAAGCTATGGTAGATAGCAATAAAATAAGAACAGGAAAAATTGATGATTCAGAATGGATAAAATTAGCTAATGCTTCTGGAAAATTAGCAGAAGCTCCAATATATATTGATGATACACCAGGTATTTCTATTATGGAAATTAGGGCTAGATGTAGAAAACTAAAGTTAGAAAAAAATATAGGATTAATTGTAATTGACTATTTACAGTTAGTTCAAGCAAGCTCAAAAAGAAATGGTAGTCGTGAACAAGAAATATCTGAAATTAGTCGTTCATTAAAAATACTTGCCAAAGAATTAGATGTACCAGTAATAGCATTATCACAATTATCTCGTGGTTCTGAAAAAAGAGATGATAAAAGACCTATGCTTTCTGATTTAAGAGAGTCAGGTGCAATTGAGCAAGATGCTGACGTTGTAATGTTTCTTTACAGAGATGACTATTATAATGAAAATAGCGAAAAGAAAAATATAGCTGAAGTAATTCTTGCAAAACATAGAGGCGGTTCTACAGGTACAGTTGAGCTATTATGGATGGGTAATTATACTAAGTTTGTCAATATAGAAAAATATAGAGAATAGGAAAAATATATGTTAGAAGAAAAAATTTTAAATACTATTAATAAATTTGAACTAATAAGTGCAGGAGATAAAGTAGTAATAGGCGTGTCTGGAGGTCCAGACTCAATGTGCCTATTACACTTTTTTATTACAATAAAAGAAAAATATAATTTAAAACTATATGTTGCACATATAAATCATGGAATAAGAGAAGAATCCACAGAAGAAGAACAATTTGTGGAAAACTTTTGCAAAAAAAATGAAATTGAATGTTTTATAAAGCACGCAAATATTCCTGAAATTGCGAAAAAAGAAAAAAGAGGTTTAGAAGAAACAGGTAGGATGGTTAGATATTCGTTTTTCGATGAGGTTCTAAATAAAGTAAATGCGAATAAAATTGCAATAGCCCATAATTTGAATGATTATGCGGAAACTATTTTAATGAATGTTTTAAGAGGAAGCGGACTAAATGGTTTAAAGGGAATAGACCCTAAAAATGGATATTATATTAGACCACTGATAAATTGTAATAGAGATGAAATTGAAAAATATTGCAAAGAAGAGAAGTTAAATCCAAGATTTGATAAGTCAAATAATGATAATACTTATACAAGAAATAAGATCAGAAATATTGTAATTCCTTATATAAAAGAAGAATTCAATCCCAATTTTATAGATACTTTATATAGACTTTCTGAAATCTCAAAAGAGGAAAATGATTTTATTGAAAAAATAGTAGTTCAAACTTATTCTGAAATTGTAGAGTTAGAAGAAAACGAAAAAATAATACTTAATCTTAAAAAATTTAATAATTTAGAATTAGTTATAAAAAGAAGGTTAATACTATATACAGTTTACAAATTATTTGGTACTTCACAAGGAATAGAAAAAATACATATAGAAGATATAATAAAGTTATGTTCGAATAATATAGGAAATAAATATTTAAAGCCAAATAAAAAAATAAAGGTGAGTATAAAAAATAAAAAAATTATATTTGAAGCAGAAAAACAATAATCCGTAAGAATACCAAAAAATACTATATTACAAGCATATTTCATTTTTAAAATAGTATTGCTAAAATAAAATCGATTATGATATAATGTGATATAGAATGAAACAAATATCACATAAGGATAAGGAGGAATTTTTAAATTGAAAAGTGGAATAAAAAAAGTAGCAATGTGGCTTATATTACTTTGTATATTCTTATTGATTTTGTCTGCTATAAGTGGTTCTGTTAATAAAAAAATGGATTATTCAGAATTACTAACAAAAATAGAAGCCAAAGAAGTTGAAGAAATTACAATAAATGAAGATAATAAAACTGCTAGTGTAAAGATAGATGGGGATAATGTAGAAAAACTAGTTACTATACCTAGTCTAGATACATTTATGGATAAGATTTCTGATAAATTAACAACTGGTGAAATAAAATTATCTCAAAATGAAGAATCAAAATTCTTATCTATTTTAGAAGCATTTGGCCCAACTATACTTTTAATGGTGTTTATATTCTTTATTTGGGTTTTATTTATGAATCCAAATTCTAATGGTGGAAATAAAACAATGTCATTCGGAAAAAGTAAAGCTAGAATGATGACACCAGCAGATAAGAATAAGATAACATTTAATGATGTTGCAGGTGTAGAAGAAGAAAAACAAGAATTAGAAGAAATAGTTGAATTTTTAAAGAATCCTAAGAAATTTACTGATATGGGAGCTAGAATTCCAAAAGGTGTTTTACTTATAGGTCAACCAGGAACAGGTAAAACTTTGTTAGCAAAGGCTGTTGCTGGAGAAGCAGGAGTTCCGTTCTTTATAATCAGTGGATCAGATTTCGTTGAAATGTTCGTAGGTGTTGGTGCTTCAAGAGTAAGAGATTTATTCGAACAAGCAAAGAAAAATGCTCCTTGTATAATATTTATAGATGAAATAGATGCAGTTGGACGTCAAAGAGGTGCAGGACTTGGTGGTGGACATGATGAAAGAGAGCAAACATTAAATCAATTATTAGTTGAAATGGATGGATTTGCTGCTAATGAAGGTGTTATCGTTTTAGCAGCTACAAACAGACCAGATGTATTAGATAAAGCTTTACTAAGAGCTGGAAGATTTGATAGACAAATCGTAGTAGGTGCACCTGATGTAAAAGCAAGACAACAAATATTAGAAGTTCATGCTAGAAAGAAAAAATTAGCTGAGGATGTAGATTTAGAAACAATTGCAAAAAATACATCAGGATTTGCTGGAGCAGATTTAGAGAATGTTTTAAACGAAGCAGCTTTACTTGCTGCTAGACAAGATAAAAAAGAAATTAATATGAAAGATATTGAAGATGCTATGGTTAAAGTTACTATGGGACCTGAGAAGAAGAACAAAGTAATTAGTGATAAAGAAAGAAAGTTAGTAGCTTTCCATGAAGCAGGTCATGCTGTAGTAAGTAAATTCTTACCTACACAAGATCAAGTACATCAAATTTCTATTGTACCTAGAGGAATGGCTGGAGGATATACTATGTATAGACCTTCTGAAGATAAATCATTTATGTCTAGAACTGAGATGGAAGAACATATTGTATCATTACTAGGTGGAAGAGTAGCGGAACAATTAGTAATAGGAGATATATCTACAGGAGCTAGCAATGATATTGAAAGAGCATCAAAAATTGCAAGAGATATGGTTACTAAATATGGTATGAGTGAAAAGATTGGAACAATTACATTTGGAAATGGTCAAGAAGAAGTATTTTTAGGAAGAGATATAGCTCAGGGTAGAAATTATAGTGAAGTAACTTCAGCAGAAATAGATGTAGAAGTTAAACATATAATTGATAAAGCATATAAAACTGCAGAACAAATATTAACAATGCAAATGGATAAATTAACAGAAGTTGCAAATGTACTTCTTGAAAAAGAGAAAATTGATGGAGACGAATTTAACGCAATATTTAATAAATAAGAAAAAACTGTTTAATGTATATACATTAAACAGTTTTTTCTTGTAGGGGCGATTTTAATCGCCCGTTCTGCGGAGGTGGGCAGACATTGTTGGTGTGGGTGTGTATATGGTAGTTCTTCGAAGTAGCGGGCGACTAGTAGTCGCCCCTACATGTCACTCTACATGTCTCTGACCTTTTGTCTGCCATTACATTTTTTACAATAAATAAAATGATACAAAAAACAAAAAAATAAAAAAATGATTTTTTGAAAAATGCAAAAATATAATTTTGTGCAATTATCAGAAAAATATATTAAAACGCTTAAAAATAAAGAAAAAGTAAAAAACATATTTTAAAATTTGAAAATAAAAACTCAAAAACTAAAAAAATAATTTTCTAAAAAAATGAAAATGTAATAAAAATGTAATATAAAAAGATGTACCCTTACAGAGAATTGAATTTAAAGTTTTCAATGGAAAAATTAGTATATAAACTACTTAACGAGAAATCCCTAAATTTCAACAAAAAATTAATAAAATAACATAATTTATATATATTTGACATTATTTTAGTTAATGGTAAAATATCTCCAGATTGAAAAAAATATAATTTAAATACAATTAATTGGGGGGTAAAAAAATGCAAGTAATTAAAAGAGATGGAAGAGTAGTAGAATTTAATCCAGAAAGAATAGTAAAGGCAGTAACATTAGCAATGTCACAAACACCTGGAGGAGTAGATATCGACTTAGCAAATAAAATAGCAAGCGATGTTCAAAAGAAAGTAGAAGACAAAAATCAAGTAACAGTATATGAAATTCAAGATTTAGTAGAAAAAAGATTAATGACAACTTCAAGAAAAGAAGTTGCACAAAGCTATATAACATATAGATATAATAGAGATGTAGCAAGAAAATCAAAAACAAAAGAAGTATTTTTAGACATCATAGGAGCAAAAGCAAATGATATAACAAGAGAAAATGCAAATATGAATGCAGATACTCCAGCAGGAATGATGATGAAATTTGCATCAGAAACAACAAAACCATTTGTAGATGATTTCCTACTATCTCATGAAGCAAGAGAAGCAGTAAAAAATGGATATTTACATGTACATGATAAAGATTATTATCCTACAAAATCATTAACATGCTTGCAACATCCATTAGATAGAATATTAAAAAACGGATTTAGAGCAGGACATGGTGCATCAAGACCAGCAAAAAGAATTGAAACAGCTAGTATCATCGGATGTATTTCAATGGAAACAGTTCAAAATGAAATGCACGGTGGTCAAGCAATACCAGCTTTTGATTTTTACTTAGCACCATACGTAAAATTAACTTTTAAAGAAGAAATCAAAAAAATTGAAGAATTACTTGATAAAGATTTATCAAAATTATATGATTATGAACCAAAAGATTATATTGTAAAAGATTTAAAAGGACTAAAAGGAGAAGAAAGAGATATACAAGCTGCAATAAATAATACTGTAGCTAGAGTACACCAATCTATGGAAGCATTTATTCATAATATGAATACAATACATTCAAGAGGTGGAAATCAAGTTGTATTTAGTTCTATAAACTATGGAACTGATACATCTCCAGAAGGTAGATGTGTTATAAGAGAACTTCTTTTATCAACAGAAAGAGGAGTTGGAAATGGAGAAACTCCAATATTCCCAATCCAAATCTGGAAGAAAAAACGTGGAGTTAACTATTTAAAAAATGATCCAAACTATGATTTATATAAATTAGCTTGTAGAGTTACAGCAAAAAGATTTTTCCCAAATTTCATAAACTTAGATGCATCTTTCAATCAACATGAAAAATGGAATAAAGATGATCCAGAAAGATACAAATATGAATGTGCAACAATGGGTTGTAGAACAAGAGTATTTGAAAATAGACATGGTGAGAAAACATCTATAGGAAGAGGAAATCTTTCATTTACTACTATCAATTTACCAGGTTTAGCAATAGAATCTGCTCTTCAAGCACAAGAAAAATGTGGAATAACATTTGAACTTGGTAGAGGAAGCGAAGAGAAAATGACAGCTGCATATAAAAAAGCTGTAAAGAAAATATTTATGCAAAAATTAGAAGATATGGCAGGTGTTGCTGCAAGACAATTATATGATAGATATAAATTCCAAAGTACAGCAATAGCAAAACAATTCCCAATGCTTATGTCTGGTTTATGGAATGGAAGCGAAAAATTAGGACCTAATGATGAAGTAGCTGAAGTTTTAAAACAAGGAACTTTAGGAATTGGATTTATAGGATTAGCTGAAGCTTTAACAGTTTTAACAGGTAAACATCATGCTGAATCAGAAGATTCTCAAAAATTAGGAATAGAAATAATTTCTGATTTAAAAGAAATTGTAACAGGATTTGCTGAAAGATATGATTTAAATTATTCTGTACTTGCAACACCAGCAGAAGGATTATCAGGTAGATTTACAAAAATAGATAGAAAAAAATATGGAACTATATTAGGTGTTACAGATAGAGATTATTATACAAATAGTAACCATGTACCAGTATGGTATAAATGTACAGCAGAACATAAAGCAAAAATAGAAGCTCCATATCATGACTTAACTAGAGGAGGACATATTTTCTACATAGAATTAGATGGAGATGCAACTCATAATCCTGATACAATAGAGGCAGTTGTTGATTTAATGGATAAATATAATATGGGATATGGAAGTGTAAATCATACAAGATCAAGATGTATGAATTGTGGATTTGAAAATGCAGATGCAAATTTAAAAGAATGCCCAGAATGCGGAAGTACAGATATTGATACAATCCAAAGAATTACAGGATATTTAGTAGGTACAACATCAAGATGGAATAGTGGTAAATTAGCAGAATTAAAAGACAGAGTAACTCATATCGGAGGAGAAGATTTATAATTAAGGAACAAAAGTAGGAGGAAATTTCTAATGAAAATGGCTGGATTTTATGATGAAAGTATATCAAATGGTTTGGGATGGAGAGCAGTATTATTTGTAAGTGGGTGTCCACATCATTGCCCAGGGTGCCACAATCAAGTAGCACAAGATTATAATTATGGACAAGAATTTGATAAAGAAAAAATAATAAATAGAATTTGTGAAAATTCAATATTAAAAGGTATAACAATAAGTGGTGGAGAACCTCTTTGCAAAGAAAATATTGCTGAAGTAGGTGAATTCATAAAGGATTTAAAGAAAGTAAGACCAGAATTTGATGTGTGGTGTTATAGTGGATATACACTAGAGCAACTACAAGAAAGAAATGATGAAACTACTAATAAAGTTCTTAATCAAATTGATGTATTAGTAGACGGAAGATTTGTAGAAAGTCAGAAAAAAGCTAATTTGAAATTTAGAGGTTCAGAAAATCAAAGAATAATAAATGTACCAGAGAGTTTAAAAGTTCATAAATTAGTAACTTTAGATATGTAATAATTATTAAAAAATCTACATTTAGAGATAAATGTAGATTTTTTTCTTGACTTTTAAGTATTTTATAGATAATATAATAATATAAATTTTTGAAAGGAAAGATTACAAATGAAAAACGCTGAAAGTCTTGCGAGAGTACACACACACACACACACACACAAATAGTTGTTTAAATAATGTAAGAGTAACATAGATAAAAGTCTATGGGTTTTGTAGTGCACAAAATCTATAGGCTTTTTTTCATTCTCTAAAAAAATTGGGACATTTGACGATCGCTCCCAGGAATTTATCTATTTTTCTGGTTGTTTTTCCCCAATGGGGCTGTAATAATGCTACTCGCATTAAACAGCCCTCATCGGTC
>CANQZP010000015.1 GCA_947628395.1 uncultured Clostridia bacterium | reverse complement strand
GCTGTTCAGAAAATACTTTATTAAAGTATGTAAGTAATGGAAATCCTGTTGTTGTATGGTGTGTAAAAAATGCTGGTAATCTAAGTAATGGAGTAAATTGGAATTATACGAATGAAAGTGGAAGTTTTCAAGAATTAGTGGGAGAGCATTGTGCTGTTTTGATAGGTTATGATGAAAATTATGTATATCTTAATGATCCATCAGCAGGTGAAAATGTAAAACAAAGTAGAGGTAAATTCTTTTCTAATTGGAAAAAACTATATTCACAAGCAATAATAGTTGAATAATTTTATAATAAGTAAAACTATGATATAATAAAAAAATTGAAACTTTTTATATTTAATGGTATATATTATTTGAAAGCGAGAATGAATATGAATAAAGATTTAGATATGAATAAAATAGTAAAAGTAGGTATTATAATTTTGTGTATTATATTGGTTTTAATAGGAATAGGATTTGCAGGAACAAAAATTTATAATAAATTTATAAAAAAACAGGATAAAATGGAGACGACAAAAGCGAAAATTATAAAAAAACAAGATAAAATGGAAACGAGGGGCTTATTTGATGATGGTAGTGGATATACAGATTATGAGACAGATTTGATGGCTAATGATATGACTTGGCAAGATGATGTAAGATTATATTATAGAGCTATAACAAATTCTAATGATTACGAAATATATAAATCAAGGATACCAACTTTTCCAGAAGTTTCTGAAATTGATTTTGATAAAAATTTTATTGTAATAATTGCAAACGAAAATTATAGAGATCTTGATGAAATTGATATGGAGATATCTAATGTTTATGCAGATGAAACTACAACTAACATAATAATGAAACAAAAAGAAAACCCAAATATGGATGATATAACTAATGTATGGTATGCTATTATTGATAATTCACAATTAAAAGATAATATAAAAATAACAATCGAACATAAAACTTTTAATAATGAAAATATTATAGAAATGTCAAAATTACCAATGGATTATTCGATTAATACAGCAATTGAAGATGGTTGTTTTGTTCTAAAAAATAATAAAGTAGTATCTCCTAATGAAAATCAATTAGATGAATTTATAGAAAAAACAGAAAGAGGAGAGACAAGTTTTGTAAGAGTATATAATCTATCTGATGGGAAAATTCAAATAATAGATGTGAATTTTGAAAATGAAGTATTTTATGTTGATAAAATAGTTTTAGGAGAAGAGAAAAAGTATCATAATACATATAAAAAGTTAGAAAAACAAGAATTCCCAAATGGTAATTATAAAGATATTAAGTATTTATTTTATGGAGGGCGAAATCAAGATAGACAAGATATTTTAGTAATAATTCAAAACTGGTTAGAAGATTAAGAAAGAATGATAAAAAAGTAGTGAGGAATTTATGAAGAAAAATATACTAAAATTAATTTGTATTATTTGTATAATTTTAGAAGCTCTACTATTTATATTATATAATAATAGCAAGAAAGAAATAGGGAAAATGCTAAACATAGACAACTCAAGTGATTTTAAAATAGAAGATATAAGAGAATCTTTAGGGGTTGGCTCTGATAATCCTTTTTATATAAAGTTCAAAATTGCTATTGATAAATATAATTATTATAATTTACAATATTCTGATGTTAGTTCTAGTAGTATGGTTTATGAAGGAGAAATTACTAATAAAAAACAAAAAATAGATGATAATTATTATATGTGTTATTATGAAAAAGTATTATATAGTAAAGATGAAAAGGATAAGATTAAAAACATAAAAAGAAATATATTTTACATTAAATTAAATACTATTGTAACAATAATAGTAATATTTATTGAAGTGATAAAGATTATAAAATTAAAAACAAAAACTAATGAAACAAATGATGAATAAAAAATTGAATATATTGATTAAAAAATCAAAATTATCAAAGAAAAAGTAATAACTATGCTTCAGAATGTTTTATTGATTTAGTAAAAGGAGTATAAAATGAAAAAAATAATTGGAGTATTTTTGGCAATTATATTGATAATTTTATTAAGAATATATATTATATATATGTTTTCTAATTTAGCAGCTAAAATTCTTTTTGAATTTCCAGCTGGAAAAGAACTAGAAGTAACTTTTGTAGAGAATGAATTGAATGAAGACGAAAACAAGGAAATTTTTAGTATATTAAATTTAAATAATAACTTAGATGTAAAAATAGAAAAAATATTATATGTTGAACCATATAGGCATGAATCTGAATTTTCAATAATCTATTCTGCTCCAAGTGATATAGAAATTGATAATTATAATATAATTGAAAAAAAAGATAATAGAACATTTTATAAATACTATAAAGGTGTTTCAAATACTGATGCTGATAAAGATTTTCTTACCATAAAAAGAATTTTTAAAAAATATTATTCTAAAAAATAATTTTTTATCTACTAGAGCTTGTGATTATTTGTGCAAGCTCTATAATTGTGTCAAAAATCTATTTAGATTGTATAAAAAACACAAAATACATACCAAAAATCAACTTCTTTGAATAAAGAAAAGCAGATGTTGAAATGAGAATAAAAAGTTAAATACTTTTGAAATTCAGTTCATAATTTTTTTTAAGAATAAAAAATAAAAAATTTGAAACCTTTTTTTATATAAAAGAACACTTATAGTTAGATATCTGATATGTACATATAGATTGGAGGTAATTATTAAACATGGAAGAATTGATACAAAAAGCTCAGAAAGGGGATAGAGAGGCTTTTACACAGATTATTTTAAGTATTAGAAATGATTTATACAAAATTGCAAAAACTCGTATAAGCAATGAAGAAGATATAAATGATGCTATACAGGAAACAATGTTAGAAGCATATAAATCCATAAAAAAATTAAAAGATATTAAAAAATTAAAAAGCTGGGTTACGAAAATACTTATTAATAATTGTAATAAAATTTATAAGAAAAATTATAAAAATGAGTCTGTAACAAACAATTATTATCAAAATAATAATTTAACTTTTAACAGTAATGAAAATATAGAAAATAACTTAAACTTTTATTCTTTATTAGAAAATTTAAAGTATGAAGAAAGAATAATAAGTACTCTATATTATATGGAAGATTATAAAATAGAAGAAATAGGAAAGATTCTAAAGATGAAGAAAAATACGGTAAAAACTCATCTTTTTAGAGCTAGACAAAAAATTAGATTAAATTATATGGGAGGTAATCAAATTGAAGGAAAAAGAGTTTGATGAATGTATAAAAAGTATTTTGAAAAAAGAAGTTCTAGAACCTATAGAATATCAAAATGCTATTAAAAATATATTTAGTGATAAGAAAAAAACTAAAAAAAGATTTAAAGTTGTACCAAATGTTATAGCTGCAAGTATGCTGGTTTGTTTAGTAACAGGCTTGGTATATGCAAAAGATATAAAAAAGGTTGTACACAATTTCTTTAATGGCAGTGAAGGGGTTGATACAGCAATAGAAAATAATTATATTTATGTTCCAGAAATGAATTATATTGAATCAAGCAATGCCGAAATAAAAGTAGATAATGTATTAATGGATGATTTTAATTTAAGTTTAACTTTTTCAGTAAAACTGGATAATGAGATAGATATTTCAAAAATAAGCAGAATGAGATTTGCTAAAATGATTATTACTGATGAAGAAAATAGAATAATATACTGTTCAGATAAAGAAACTTTTGATAATTATTGTGAAAAAAATAATTTAGATTATAAATATGGAGAATTTAATGAAAATTATATAAACAATGGAAGTAACTGGTATATAAAGAGTAAATCAAAAGAAGAAAATACAGCTGAATTTATATGTAACTTTTATGCAAATCCTTATCCAAAAAGTAAAAAATTATTTATTGATCTAATTCAAATAAATATGTCGGAAAGAGAAATATCTGAGAATGAAGAAACAGCATTAACTGGAAATTGGAAAATTGATATAGATGTTCCTGAAGAATTTTATAATAGAGAAGCTATTTTGTATAAAGTAAAAAACAGTAGTGATGAAAGTATTCATGTTACGCAGGCAGCGGTATATAATACATGTATGAAATTTGATTTTGAAACTCAAGTAAAACCAATATATGAGGAAAATGATTCAGAAGAAGTAAAAAAAGAAAAAACTGATGCTTTTGAAGAATGGGGACTAAGTACTATAGATACTCCATTTGTTAATAATTGTTATGTTGAAAACGAAAAAGGCGAAAAATTTTATCCAGACTTAGGACGGTTCTGGAGAAACAGCAGGTCATTATGGACTTTTAGGAGAATTTTCAAGTTATGAAAAATATTCACTTACAAAATATGATGCAACAGATAAATTAAAGGTATATTTCACAATGACCACAATGGAAGGTAGTAAAGATGTTGTAATAGAATTAGAGAGAAAATAATTTAGAAACATTTGATGTTTCATTAAATTGTTGTGTATAAAAATTGTAGAAATCTTTTGAAGTCAAGTCTTAAGTAAACAAAAATAGAAACTTTTGGAAGGTGTCACCTTTGATATCAGCAAAATATTACTGATTTATGTAGACTTTCCCAATTTTATGTGTTATAATAATATTACTTATTTTTATAAGCAGGCTAATTTTTCAGCCTATAAAAATCCTTTTTATCTAACTAATATATTAGTTAGTTGACATATATGTAACTGTAGACCAATTGCAAAATAGAAAGGAATGAAAAAAATGAGAAAAAAATTTGCTTTATTAATAACTGTCGTTTTAGGAATAATAGAATTACCAATATGTTTCTTTTTCTTTTATTCAATTGCAGAAACTAGCAAAACAGATTATTTTGTTATGAATGGATTTGACGTAACCAAAATAATATTATATATTTTTTTCGTATTACAAGTTCTTATGATGCTTCTAATCGATGCAAATGTTTTTGATTTATTGAAGATGCCTAACTCTCAAGCTAATGTTAGTACTGCCAAGAAATTAAAGCAGAAAAAGATAACAAAGGAGAAATTGAAAAATATTCTTAGACCGGTTCTGATTCTAATTAGTCTATCTTTTCTGATTTCAGGAGTGTTATTCAACTTCTTTTATCTGTCACTATTGTTATCAATGGTGTTGATATGTTTAGATATATTAATTAGATAAGTAAATTTTTTAGAGGAATAATTTGATGAAAAATTATTCCTCTTTTTTTGCATATTTACATTAAAAATACAAATAATAAATTTAATATTTTTTTGAAAGGAAGTAATAAAATGAGAGTAAAAGAATGTATGTGCGAAGATGTGTGTTTTGTAACATCTGATGCTACTATTAAAGAAGTAGCCAAAATAATGGCTGATAATCAAGTAGGAGCTGTTCCTGTTTGTGATGAAAAAAATCAAGTTTTAGGTTTTGTAACTGATAGGGATATTGTTTTAAGAGCAGTTTCAACAGGAAAAGATACAGCAAAAACAAAAATTTCTGATATAATGTCTTCTGAGATTATTAAAACAACACCTGATACTAAATTAGAAGATGCTTCTGATGTAATGTGTATAAATCAAGTTAGAAGATTACCTGTTATAGAAAATAATAAGATAGTTGGTATTTTATCAATGGGTGATTTGGCTAGAAATAATGACGTTGAATCAAAAGAAGTAGGAAAAGTAGTAGAAAATATTTGTCAATGTGATTTCAAGAGTAAAAATTGCCATTAGACTAAACTTCGACATATTTTATAAATATTGTGATATATAATATCTTTTAAATTGAGGTATCTTATTTAATTTTTAAGATTCCTCATTACATAAAGGAGACATATATGATTATAGATTTAGGGTATTGGTCTAAAGTATTTAAAAGACTTGCTATTTTTTTACTTACTATAATTGGAATTTATATTCTAATAAAGCTTTTTGTTTTTTTTATGCCATTTTTAATTGCTTTAATTATTGCTACAATTATGGAGCCTTTTATTAGATTTATTATGAGAAAAACTAAATTTACAAGAAAGACTTCTGCAATTATTGGTCTTATAATTGTTTTTAGTATTATATGTGGTTTGCTAGGATGGGGAATAACAGTTATAATTACTGAATCAAGTAAATTACTTAGTAATCTTAATCAATATATAGAAATAATTAGTAATAAAATGGATTATTTAATAAATAATTTTGATTTAAGAAGAATAGAAATCCCTGATGAGATAAGGGGGATAGTAGAAAATTCTTCAAATGAGCTTATAAGTACGGGAACAAGTTATGTAAAAGCATTTTTAACTTCTCTTTTAAATACAATAAGTATGATTCCAACCTTTTTTATATATTTTATAATTACTATTCTTGCAACATATTTTATATGTACAGATAGATTATTTATTTTAGATGAATTAGAACATCATTTTCCTAAATTTTGGGTAAAAAAATTTAATAATCATTTCAAAGAAATATGCAAATCATTAGGTGGTTATTTAAAGGCAGAAGTTATCCTAATTATTCTTTCTTTTTTTATTGTTCTTATAGGGTTATATATCTTTAAGTTCATTGGATTTAATATTTCTTATCCGCTTCTAGTAGCTTTAGGTATAGGTTTTATTGATGCTCTTCCAATTTTGGGTTCAGGAACAGTAATGATTCCGTGGGGAATAATTACTGGATTAAATGGAGACTTTAATTTTGCAGTAGCTATAATAGTTTTATATTTGATTGTAGTAATTGCAAGACAACTAATAGAGCCAAGAATAGTAAGTGGTCAAATTGGTATACATCCATTATTTACATTGATTGCAATGTATGCTGGTTTTAAAATAATAGGAATTGCAGGTTTAATTATTGGTCCAATAGTTTTGATAATATATAATAATATATTTAGTAATATGATAGATAGGGGAGTTATAAAGACAATATTTGAGAGGAAATAATTGATTTTTAATAGCATTGGTGTTGCAGTTATTTCAGACATGGGGACGGAGTTATTTGTCTAAGAATTTTCAATTCTTAGACAAAAACTCCGTCCCGTCTGTCTGAAAAAAGTCAATTACAACATATTGCTTTAATATATTACACTTGTAGGAACATAAGTATCATCAGGAATAGGCACAAACTCATCTTCTGGAACAGTTGTCTCCTCTAAATAATCTATTTTAAGAATTGGTATTTCTCCAAAAAAATCACCCTTTTCAATAGTTCCATAAACTTTTACCCAAGTATCATTTTTAAACATCTTAGCATCCTCATATTCACTCAAAAAACCAACAACAACACTTTGAGAAGCTTCATTTATTATCATATTTCTAGCCAAAACAAATTGATTACTCTCTAAACCCTTCACTCTATAAACAAACCCTGTAAAAGACATTTTTTGCCCTACATAATCATCAATATTATCATGTACTTCTCGTAAAACATTACTATAATTTTTAGAATCTATTTCAGGATATTCAGTAGTGGGAATAGAATCTTCTACTCTGAAAGTTTCAGATTCTTTTTTTATTGTTGAAAATATTTTATAACTCGAATAAGCAAATAAACCTACTGTAAATATAATTGCAATAACAAAAAATATCTTAAAACATTTCTTTCCATTAATTTTAAAATTAAATACAAACATACAAATCACTCACTTTTTTAAAAGTTAATTAATTTTATGTGATTTTTTAGATAATATTCCTTGCAATGTTTAATAAATAATGATATATTAATTAGCAGAATTATAAGGAGGCAATTTAAAATGAGTGTATTAAACAAAATATTTAAATCATATAGCGAAAAAGAAGTTAAAAGAGTTAAGCCAATAGTAGACAAAATCAATAGTCTAGAACCAGAAATGGAAAAATTATCTGACAGTGAACTTAGAGCAAAAACAGACTATTTCAAAGCTCAGCTTGCTGAAGGAAAAACTTTAGATGATATTTTACCAGAAGCATTTGCTGTTGTAAGAGAAGCATCAAAAAGAGTATTAGAATTAAGACATTTTGATGTGCAATTAATAGGTGGAATTATACTTCACCAAGGTAGAATTGCAGAGATGAAGACTGGTGAAGGTAAAACATTAGTTGCTACATTACCAGTATACTTAAATGCATTAACAGGTAAAGGTGTACATGTTGTAACTGTAAACGATTACCTAGCTAAAAGAGATAGTGAATGGATGGGAAAATTATATAAATTCTTAGGACTTACTGTAGGACTTAATATTTCTAGAATGAACCATCAGCAAAAAGTAGAAGCTTATGCTGCAGATGTAACTTATGGTACAAATAATGAATACGGATTTGACTACTTAAGAGATAACATGGTAATTCATAAAGAAGATATGGTACAAAGAGGACTAAATTATGCAATCGTCGATGAGATTGATAGTATTTTAGTTGATGAAGCTAGAACACCACTTATTATTTCTGGTAGAGCTAACAAATCATCTGATTTATATAAGAAAGCAAATGATTTTGTAAAAAGATTATCTTCAAAAGTTATAGTAGAAGAAGATATAAAAGATACTGAGCAAGCAGAAGATAATGAAAATTATGATTATATAGTTGATTTAAAAGCTAAAACAGCCTCTTTAACTCAAAAAGGTATTCAAAAAGCTGAAAGCTATTTTGGACTTGAAAATTATAATGATATAGATAATACAGATATAGTTCATAATGTAAATCAAGCATTAAAAGCTCATGGTGTAATGAAGAAGGATATTGATTACATCGTTAAAGATGGAGAAGTTTTAATAGTTGATGAATTTACAGGAAGAATTATGTATGGAAGAAGATACAATGCTGGTCTTCATCAAGCGATTGAAGCTAAAGAAGGAGTTAAAATTGCTGATGAACAAAAAACATTAGCTACAATTACATTCCAAAATTATTTTAGAATGTATGATAAATTGGCTGGTATGACTGGTACTGCTAAGACAGAGGAAAATGAATTCAGAGAAATATATAACTTAGACGTTATCGTTATTCCTACAAATAAACCAATTAATCGTAATGATCAAAATGATGTTATTTATAAAAATGAAAAAGCTAAATTTAAGGCTATTGTTGAGGAAGTAAAAAAGAGTCATGAAAAAGGTCAACCAGTCCTAGTTGGTACTGTTTCAATTGAAAAATCTGAGAAATTAAGTAAATTATTAGATAAAGAAGGAATTCCTCATAATGTTTTAAATGCTAAGTTCCATGAAAAAGAAGCTGAAATTATTGCTCAAGCAGGTAAATTTGGAAGTGTTACTATTGCTACTAACATGGCAGGTCGTGGTACTGATATTATGCTTGGTGGAAATACAGAACACATGGCAAAACAAGAAATGAAGAAATTAGGATATTCTAATGATCTTATAAATCAAGCTACTGCTCATAATGAAACAAAAGCAGAAGATGTATTAGAAGCTAGAAAGAAATTCAAAGAATTAGAAGAAAAATATAAGAAAGAAATTCAAGAAGAAAAAGATAAAGTAATTTCAGTAGGTGGTTTAAAAATTATAGGTACTGAAAGACATGAATCAAGAAGAATTGATAATCAGCTTCGTGGTCGTAGTGGTCGTCAAGGTGATCCAGGTGAATCAAAATTCTTTATTGGATTAGATGATGATTTAATGAAACTTTTCGGCGGAGACATGGTTACTTCAGTATATAATAAACTTGGTGCAGATGAAAATATGCCTATTGCATTTGGACCTTTATCAAAAGCTGTTGAAAGTGCACAGAAAAAAGTTGAAGGTAGAAACTTCTCTATCAGAAAACATGTATTAAGTTATGATGATGTTATGAATACTCAAAGAGAAATAATTTATGGACAAAGAAGACAAGTTTTAGATGGAGAAAATGTAAAATCTAGTATTGAAAATATGTTAAACGAATCTTGTGAGATGGTTTTACAGACTTACATGGATGAAATTAATCATCTTGATGATTCAAATAGAGAAGCTATAACTGTAGAAGTACAAAATAGATTAAATATCGACCATTTAGATGAATTAGACAAAGAAAAGCCGGATTATGACAAATTATTAGAAGAATTAAAGAAGAAAGTTTTTGAAAAATATGAAGAAAAAGAAAAAGATATAGGCGAAGAAGCTTTCAGAGAATTAGAGCGTGTAGTTCTTTTAAAAGTAGTTGATGATAAATGGATGGATCACATTGATGCAATGGATGAGTTAAAAGATGGTATTGGACTTAGAGCTTATGGTCAAAAAGATCCAGTTATTCAATATCAAATTGAAGGTTCTGAAATGTTTGATGAAATGATTAATGATATAAAATTAGATGTTTCAAAAATCATTTTATCTGTTCAAAAAAGAGAAAGTTATGAGAGAAGAAATTCTGCTCAAATAACTGATGAAGGAAGAGAAGATATAGCTGCAATGTTAGATCCAAAGGCATTAGAAGAAGAAAAGAAAAAGAAAAGAGAACCTATTGTAAATAATGGTCCAAAAGTGGGCAGAAATGATTTGTGCCCTTGCCGGAAGCCGGTAAGAAGTATAAAAACTGCTGTGGTAGAAATAAATAGTTTAAAAAAAGAAGTGTCCCCAAAATAAAATGGAGACACTTTTTTTAAAATTGAGTAAAATGCTTTTTGTAATCTTTTAAAATTATTGACAATTTGGTGAGCAAAAAATATAATAATAAAAATACAATCTTTAATTAGAAATATACTAATGAAACTTACTACATAATAAAAATATATAAAGGAGAGAATATGGAAGAAAAGAAAAATAAAAAATCTTTAAAAATTATTATAATAATTATTGTTATTTTGCTAATTTTAGCGATTGCAGGAGGAATATTTTTATTCATAAACAATAAAAAATCAATAGGAACAGAGTGGGGAGATGTGTATTTTGAATATTTAGAAGATAAAATTTCTGATAATGATTATAAAGATGCAAAAAAGGGAAAATTACAATTTATTCAGTTAGAAGACGAAAATAAACCTGCAATGATATTAAGTTATGAAAAAGATACAGATAAATTTATGGAAATAACTTTAATTGACAAAGAAAATAAAACAAAAACTAAAAAAATTGAAGCTAAAGATATAGAAGAACTTGATATAGAGCTTTTATACAATATAAAAAATGAAAAATATGATTGGTATGAACATCAGAAAAAAGAAGACGGAAGCGAGTTATTTGTTGAAATAGAAGAATCTTATATAAAAAATAATTCAGAACCAGAAGATGATAAAAAATATGAATTTACAGAAGAAGAACTAAAATCAGAAAAAGAATCACCATCAATATCTAAATTTGATGAAGAATTTATAAAGCCTGAATTTGAAGAAAATGAAACAGATATAGATTTAAAAGGAAAAATAGATAAAAAAGAATTAAGAGATACAGTAAAAAAAGCGGTAGACAAATACAAAACACAAGATAAAATAATAACAGATGAAGTAAAAGAAGAAGTAGAAAAATCACTAGAAGAGTTAGAAAATCTAAAAGAGCAAATAAATCAAACTAAAGACACAGAAGATGGAATTTTAGTAGGAGAAAATTTATTAAAATTTGGTCAATACAAAGGTAATGGAGAAATTGATAGTAAGTATACATTAGTAATTAACCAAGATAAAACATACAAGATGACAATTCCTTGGTCTGAAGGTACAAAAGAAGGTAGTGTTACTGTCGAATATGATGAAGTTACAGGACAATATTGGGTTGTATTTGGAGATGATTATTCTGGAATTGTAACTAAAGAAGGTAATATTTTATCACAATCAGAAGTAGATTTTTATTACGAAGGAAATATAGAGAAAACAACTACAAGTGAAACAAAAGAAGAAAACGAAAAACAGCAAACAACTCAAGAAACTGAAAAACAAAATCAAGAAACACAAGTAAACAGTAGTGAAACAGCGGAAAAAACTAAACAAGCTCTTGAAGAAGAACAAAAAAAATTAGATGAAACTAATAAACAAATTTTTAATATTCAATTTACGTCATATGAAGGAAAACAAACTGGAACTACTGTAAAATCTGTTTTGAATACAGTTATAAGCTCTAATTCAATAAATTCTAATAAAGTTACTGTTGAGATGGACGGTGTTAGTTCAGCTGATTCATCACAAATAACAAGTCTAAAAAATAAAGTTGCTACTGCTAAAAATTATCAAATATCACTTGAATATGATTCAAATGGATATATTAATAAAATAATAATTAAATAATGCCTAAACATAAAGGAATTTTATTGACAAAACAATTGATTTATAGTAATATACATAAAGAAAATACAAATTCTAAAGAAGGGATAAAGGTTGAAAAATAATTACAATTTTGGCGTTGTCAAACTTCATTTGAAATTTAATCACCGTACCAAAAGTACGCCTCATAAATTTCAAATTCGTTTTCCTAGCCAAAATTTAATTCTTTTCCAACCAAATGTGCATTGGAAAGGAATGTGATTAAATATGAATATTACATTAAAAAATTTTATTGAAAATAGTATTCATACTCCGCCAATTCAAAAAATGAATTGGTGTTCTTTAGTGTTTGATAAACGACCGTAAATTGTATTATATGAAACACAAAGAGCAAACCTCTTTGTGTTTTTTGATACAACGAAATATAATGGAGGAATATAAAATGAGATTAAGCAAACTAGATATAAAAAGAATAAATTTAAATGATATTGATGAAAATTATTCAGCACAAGATATATTAATGAAATTAGGAGAATTATATCAATTTGAAAGTGGTATATACGGGTATGGTAATATTTGGAGCAAATTACAAAGAAATATTGAGGATATAATAATAGATGAATTGGATAAGGCAGATTGTATCCAAGTTGATTTTCCAAAGTTACAACCTAGAAAAATATGGGATCAATCTGATAGATGGAACACTTATACAAAAGAAAACGATATAATGTTTACTGTTGATAATAATTTAGGTGAATATGGATTAGCACCAACAGCTGAAGAATGTGCAACGATTTTTGGTTCAAATAGACTTCCATCTTATAAAAATTTACCTACTACATATTATCAAATAGGTGAGAAATTCAGAAAAGAAATAAGAGCAAGAGGATATTTATTTAGACCTAGAACATTTACTATGATGGATGCATATTCTTTTGATACTTCTGAAGAAAACCTACATAAAACTTTTGACAAAATGCATGATGTATATATGAATATATTTAAAAGAATTGGAATAAATATTGTTCCTGTTGTAAGTGATGGTGGAACAATGGGAGGAAGAGTATCTGAAGAATTTCAGGCTATTACAAAATTAGGAGAAGATATAATTTTATATGATGAAGAAAATAATGTTGGATTAAATAAAGAAGTATTAGATTTTGAAGATAAAGAAACATTTTTAAAAGCATTTGGAATTTCAAATATAGAAAATTTAAAAGAATATAATTCAGTAGAATTAGGAAATAATTTTGAACTTGGAACTAAATATTCTGATTCAATGAAGCTTTATTACATAGATGAAAATGGTGAAAATAAGCCTTACTATATGGGATGTTATGGAATAGGACTAGGAAGAATTGTGGCATGTTTATTAGAGAATAATGTTATTAAAAATGAAAAGGGAATTAGAGGATTCTCAATACCTTATAATGTAGCTCCATATAAAATTCAAATCATATATAGTGATCAAAATAAAGAAGTAGCAGAGAAACTATATAAACATTTATTAGATAATAAAATTAGCGCAATTATTGATGATAGAGAAAACTTAAATATAGGAAATAGAATAAATGATGTATATGTTTTGGGTACTCCTAAAATGATAATTTTAGGTAATAAATTTGATGGAGATAATTATGAAATAGAAGATGCTAAAACAAATCAAAAGATATCTACAAATTTTGAAAATATAGTAGGAGAATTGAAAAATGAAAAATAGTCAAGATTCAGAGCTATTAGATGTTTATACTGAAGATAATGAAAAAAAGATTGGTATAGCTGATAGAGGGGTTGTTCACTATTGTAATTTATGGCATAGAGAGATTGCATGTTGGATAATAAATGAAAAAAATGAGATTCTTCTTCAAAGAAGAAGTCCAAATAAAAAACAAAGTCCTAATATGTTATCAGTAACCGCAGGACATTTAGACTGTAATGAAACACCAATAGAAGCACTAATAAGAGAAGTTTCTGAGGAAGTTGGAATTAATGATACAAAAGAAGAAGATTATATTTATTTAGGAACTTTTAAACTTTCTAATGAAAATAATCATCATTATAAATATACATATCTTCTAAAAACGAATAAAAATTTAGAAGATTTAACTATGCAAGAATCAGAAGTAAGTGAATTATTATATGTAACTTTAGATGAGCTTAAAAGTATGTTAGATAATCCTGACAATGAACTTACATTTGCAAAGCAATCATATACACCAATAGTATTAGATAAAATCAAGAAAATGTTAACATAATATTGCAAAAATAGTAAAAATATGGTATAATATTTCGAGTTTATTTAAAGGAGAAATATATGAAAAATAAAAATGATTCTATAAAATCTGTATTAAAAAAATTGTATACCATATTAACTAAAAAACAAAAAATAATATTTGGAATAATAATTATTATTATGATTGTATCAGCAGGCTTAACTCAAATAACGCCAAAAGCAATAGGTTGGTTAACTGATGATATTTTAACTCAAAATGAAATTGCTTTTTTGAAGGTAATACCTTTTCTTATTCTAATTTTAGTAGTAAATGTAGCAAATGAGATAATAAAAATAATTAGAAGAGTTATGGTAGAAGATACAGCAACTAGAACTGAAAAACGTGCAAGAGGAATGGTAATTAAATCTTTACTTATGGCACCATTATCATATTTTAGAGAAAACATGACTGGAAATATACATGGAAGAATGAATAGATGTTTAGAAGGAACAGTAAAGTTAGAAAAATTATTATTTATGGATTTTGCACCAGCAATATTTAACAGTATTGCTGCTATTATAACTATATTTATAACATTACCATTTATATTAGCTTTACCAATGATGTTAGTAATACCTATAGGAATATTTATAGTATTCAAACAAATTAGTAGTCAAAAAGGAATAAGAGTAGAGCTTTTAGAAAGTAAATCTCAAATGGATGGTACTATAGTAGAATTAATAAATGGAATTGAAGTTATAAGAATAAGCGATAGTGTTGATTTTGAAACTACAAGATTTGATAACAAATCAGAATTTTTAAGAAAAAAAGAAATGAAGCATCACAAGGCAATGGCAATGTATGATTGTTTAAAATTTGTAAATCAAGCTTTTTTTACAGTTTTAATAATAGGAATTTCTACATATTTAGCTACACAAAATATTATATCTGTTGGTAGTGTATTAACAGCTTATTTATGTTTTAATCAATTGATAAAACCATTAGAAGAATTACATAGAATATTTGATGAATTATCAGAATGTACAGTATTAGCTACAGATTTCTTCAAAATGGTAGAAATACCAAACGACTTTTCATATAGAGAATTAGCAGAAAAAAATGAAACATCACAAACAGAAGCAATAGTAGAAATTAATGATTTAATGTTCTACTATAATGAAGATAAAGATAAAGTAATATTAGATAACTTTAATTTATCTATTGATAAAGGAATGTTCTTAGGAATAGCTGGACCTAGTGGTTGTGGTAAATCATCATTAATTAAAGCTATATGTAAATTAGAAAAAGGATATGGAAAGATAATTATAGATTCAAAAAATATAGAATCTTTAAATAGAAAAGATATTTCGGAATTAATTGCATTAGTTCCTCAAAGTCCATTTTTAATTGCAGGAACTATTTATGAAAATATATGTTATGGAATAAAAAGAGAAGTTTCAATGGAAGAAGTTGAAGAAGCGGCTAAAAAAGCATATATTTATGATTATATAAATGGATTACCAGATAAATTTAATTCTGTTATCTCAGAAGGTGGAAACAATTTGTCTGGAGGTCAAAGACAGAGAATAGCAATAGCAAGAATATTTTTAAGAAAACCTAAAATATTAATTTTAGATGAAGCGACATCTGCATTAGATAATACTTCTGAAAAGCATATTCAAACAGAAATAGAGAAGTTACAAAAAGAAAATAATACAACGATTATATCTATAGCTCATAGATTAACAACTTTAAAAAATTGTGATAAAATAATAGTGCTTAATAAGGGAAAAATAGAAGAATGTGGTAAATATTCTGAATTAATTGAAAAAAACGGTATATTTAGTGATATGTATTATGGAAGATTAAAATAATTTTTAATTAAGGAAGATTTAATATAATAAATTAGTAAAGGAGTAATATTTATGAATAAAAAAATGCAACCTAAAACATTACCAGGCTTTATGGAATTATTACCTAATGAACAAATCTTATTTAACAAAATGAGAGAAACAATTCAAAAATCTTATGAAAAGTATGGCTTCTTACCATTAGATACACCAATCATTGAAGATGCAAATGTATTATTAGCTAAAGCTGGTGGAGAAACTGAAAAACAAATTTATCGCTTTGAAAAAGGTGAAAATGATTTAGCTTTAAGATTTGACTTAACTGTACCATTAGCCAAGTATGTTACTGAATATTATGATAAATTAAATTTTCCTTTTAAAAGATATCAAATTGGAAAAGTATATAGAGGAGAAAAACCACAAAGAGGAAGATATAGAGAGTTCTATCAATGTGATGTAGATATTATAGGTGATGGAAAATTATCAATTATAAATGATGGGGAAATTCCATCAATAATATATAATACATTTAAAAGTTTAGGATTTGATGATTTTACAATATGTATAAACAATAGAAAAATTTTAAATGGGCTTTTCAATAGTTTAGAATTAGAAGAAGATGCAAGCGAAATTTTAAGAATAATAGATAAAATAGATAAAATAGGTATAGATAATGTAAAAAATGAGTTATTAAAAAGCGTTGAAAAAGAAAAAGTAGAAACAATTATAAAGTTTATTTGTATAGATGGTGATAATGACAGCAAAATAAAATCTTTAGAAGAATTAAATATAGATAATGAAGTTTTCCAAGAAGGATTAGATGAATTAAAACAAGTTATAAAATTTGTAAAAATATTTGGTGTTCCTGAAAATAATTTTAAAATAGATTTAACAATTGCAAGAGGATTAGATTACTATACTGGAACAGTATATGAAACTTTTCTAGATAAATATAGAAACTTAGGCAGTGTTTGTTCAGGAGGAAGATATGATAATTTAACAGAATATTATACAGATAGAAAAATGCCAGGAGTAGGAATCTCAATAGGTTTATCTAGACTATTTTTCCAATTAGTTGATAACAATATAATATCAGCAGAAAAAGAATGTATTTCAGATGTATTAGTAGTATCTATGACAGATGAATATGAAGCATGTGCTGAAGTAGCTAGGAAATTGAGAGATAATAATTTGAATGTTCAAATAAATATAGAAGAACAAAAGCTAGGGAAAAAATTTAGGTATGCAGATAATATAAATGTAAAATATGTAATAATAATGGGTGAAGATGAAGTAAAAAATAATGTTGTTACATTAAAAAATATGATTACAGGAGAGCAGAATACTATAAATATTGAAGAGGCAGTAAAACTTATTAAAGAATAATCTTTAAACTTTTAAAATTAAAATAGAGGAGAGTGAGAATTTTTGTTAGAATTAGAAGATTTCAAAAAAAATTTACAATTACTAAAATCTAAATTGGAAAGTTTAGGTGAGTCTCTTTGACATTGTTAATTCTGAGAAACAATTAAAAGAATTAGAAGAACAAACTACTAAACCTGATTTTTGGACAAATTCTAATTCTTCAAAAGTTGTCCTTGAAAAAGTTAAAAGTTTGAAAAATAAAGTTCAAGAATATAACAAAACTAAAGTTAAATTAGACAGTCTTATAGAAATGATTGAACTTTTAGAATTAGAAAATGATGATTCATTATTTGAAGATGTAAAAAAAGAAACAAAATCAGTAGAAAAAGAAATAGATGAATTAGAACTTAAAACTTTTTTCTCTGGAAAATACGATAGAAATAATGCTATTTTAACTATACATCCAGGTGCAGGCGGAACAGAATCCCAAGATTGGGCAGAAATGCTTTATAGAATGTACTCTAGGTGGTCTGTAAAACATGAATTTGTATTAAAAGAAGTGGACTATTTAGATGGAGAAGAAGCGGGATTAAAAAGTGTTACTTTTGAAATTATTGGAGAAAATGCTTATGGATATTTAAAAGGAGAAATGGGTGTACATAGATTAGTTCGTATATCTCCTTTTGATTCAAATGGTAGAAGACATACTTCATTTGCTTCTGTTGAAGTTTTACCAGAAATTTCAGATGATATAGAATTAGATATAAATCCAGATGATTTAAGAGTTGATACTTACAGAGCTTCTGGAGCTGGAGGACAACATGTCAATAAAACTTCATCAGCAGTTAGAATAACTCATATCCCTACTAATATAGTAGTTTCATGTCAGTCAGAACGTTCTCAAATACAAAATAGAGAAACTGCTATGAGAATGTTAAAATCTAAATTACTAGATTTAAAAGAAAAAGAACAAAAAGATAAAATAGAAGATTTAAAAGGTGTTCAGCAAGATATTGCTTGGGGAAGTCAAATTCGTTCTTATGTATTCTGTCCATATACACTTGTAAAAGATCATCGTACTAATTATGAAATTGGAAATGTTCAGTCAGTAATGGATGGAGATTTAGATGAATTTATAAATGCTTATTTAAAGCAACAATAAAGTAACATAAAATCATTGACTAATATTTCAATTTTTGTTATAATATAATTAGTATTTAAGCAAGGAGGTTTTAAATATGGGAAGATATTGTGATAATTGTGAAAACTGGTCATCAGATGGTGACGGTTGGGGAAAATGCAAAAAACAAGGATATAAAACAACTAAAGGTTCAAATTCTTGTGATGAATGGAGATAATTGAATATTAAATTTACACGGAAAATTTATTTCCGTGTTTTTTTGTTGCATAAATTTTAGATTAAACATATAATATTAATAGTTATTATGGCAATATCTAAATTTAGATATGTCTTTAACTTATAAATGAAGAAGGTGCCAAACAATGGGCATAGTAGTACAAAAATTCGGAGGAAGTTCTGTTGCAGATTTAGAAAAATTATTACAAGTATCTAAACATATTATAAAAGAATACGAAAAAGGAAATAAAATAATTGTTGTAGTTTCCGCTCAAGGTAAGACTACTGATAGATTAGTTGCAGAAGCTAAAGAAATAACAAATAATCCAAATAAAAGAGAGTTAGATGTCTTGACATCAGTTGGAGAACAAATTACAATTTCAAAACTTAGTATGCTATTAAACAAATTAGGATATAAAGCAATTTCTATGACTGGTTGGCAAATTCCTATTATTACAACAAAAGAACATGGAAATGCAAAAATAAAGTACATCAATAAAGATAAAATAAATAAATTGTTAGATGATAATTATATTGTTATCATAGCAGGATTCCAAGGAATTGATGAGGATAGTGAGATAACTACTCTTGGAAGAGGAGGATCAGACACTACTGCCGTAGCTTTAGCTGCAACTTTAAAAGCTGATAAATGTGAAATATATACAGATGTCGATGGGGTATTTTCTTCTGATCCTAGAATAGTTAAAAATGTTAAAAAATTGGATATGCTATCTTATGATGAAATGTTAGAGCTTGCCAGTATGGGAGCTAAGGTGCTTCATAATAGATGTGTAGAAATAGGAAAAAAATATGATATTCCTATTTTAGTAAAATCCACTTTTGAGGAAGAAAGTCAAGGAACAATTGTCGAAACTAGCTCTCTTGAAAGCCATGTGATTAGTGGTATTGCTAAAGACAATAATATTTCGAGAATAACGATAATGGGACTTGAAAATGTAGTTGGTAAAACATACCAAGTATTTAAATTATTAGCAGATAATAATATAAATGTAGATATTATAGTACAATCTTTTGGCGAAAATGTTAATAAAAATTTATCTTTTACTGTGAAAAATAATGACTTAGAAGAAGCAATGAGAATATTAAATGAAAATATTAATGTAATCAATGCAAAAGAAATACTATATTTTAAAGATTTATCAAAAATTTCTGTAATTCGGAGTTGGTATAACAAATACTCCTGGAGTAGCTTCTAAAATGTTTGAGGCATTATATGAAAAAAATATTAACATGCATATTATAAGTACTTCAGAAATAAAAATTTCTGTATTAGTAAATAGGGAAGAAGCAGACTTGGCAGTTAATGCTATTCATGATAAATTTTTTAAAGATAATTAGATTATCAATAAGTGCAGAATAACTTGTTCTGTGCTTATTTTTTGCATAAATGCTTTCCAATTTGTTCTAAATTCTGAATTATGCGCATATAATTATCATAGAAGTAAAAAGGGAGAGATGTCTTATGCAAATAGAAGAAAGAAAAAATCCTGTTAATACAATGCAAAATATTATTTTAGAAAATAGAAATAAATTGACAATTACAGGTGTTTTAGATGTTTTAAGCTTTGATGATGAAATAGTTATATTAGAAACAGAACTTGGATTATTAACAGCTAAAGGTGAAAATATTAAAGTAAATAAAGTAAGCTTAGAATCTGCTGATGTAATCATAGAAGGTGAAATTAGGAGTTTAGAGTATTCAAATAAAAACTATGATAAAAAACAAGGAAACTTTATAAGTAAGATATTTAAATGATGTTATCACAGTATTATGTTTTTTTAATATTTATATTTATTGGGATACTACTTAGCTTTTTATTTGACATCTTCAGAATCTTAAGAAGGACATATAAGACCCCTGATATTATTACTTATTTAGAAGATATTTGTTTTTGGCTAATTTCGCGGAATAATTCTATTATATTCTATCTTTGAATTTAATAATGGAAAAATACGTGCATATTTATTTATTGGACTTTTCTTTGGTACTTCTATATATATGTTGATTTTTAGTAAATTTATATTGAAATTTGGAACAGTAATACTGAAATTTTTTAATAAAATATTAGTTTCACCGATTTTAAAAATATTTTCAAAAATTTCGCTTATTTTTTCTAAATTATATCCAAAAAAGTATTTTTCAAATATAATTAATAAAATTTTATCAAAAAATCACATAAAAATACAAAAATATCTAAAAAAGTAGTTTAAAAGAAGGATTTTAAGTTATTTTGTAGAATAATATAAATGTATAGTTTTGTTTAAATGAGGTTTTAACTAATGAAAAAAATTTTTAGTATGAAAAAAATATACATAAAGTTACTTATTATTCTTTTAGTAGTTTATTTTATTACTACAATTATACATCAACAAACAAAAATAAATTATTATAAAGAATCTCAAGCAAGTTATCAAGAACAAATAAAAGAAGCTGAAGAATATCAAGAATCGTTATGTGCATTAAAAGAGAATGTAAATTCTCCTGAATATATTGAAGAATTAGCTAGAGAACAATTAGATATGTATTTACCTAATGAAAGAGTATATGTAAATATCGGAAAGTAACTATACTATAATTATAAATTTGTATAGTTACTTTTTTATCTTTATATTCAAATAAATTTTATTCTTAAATTAATTTCCAAGTTGAATTTTAAAATTTAATATAAATAATAGGGGGCAATATTAAAATGAATTATGATGAGTTATCAGTTGCAGAATTAAAAGAGTTAGCAAAAGAAAAAGGAGTAGAAAATATATCAAAATTAAAAAAACAAGAATTAATTGATAAGTTAATTCTTGAAGAAGTAAAAGAAGATAAAAAAGAAAACGGTTATAAGCTAACCAATGATGGTGACCAAATTACAGAAGGTATATTAGAGGTAATGCCAGATGGTTATGGATTTTTAAGAGGAGATAACTATTTATCTACATCAAAAGATGTATATATATCACCAGTACAAATCAAAAGATTTCATTTAGGTACAGGAGATTATATTAAAGGAATAATGAGAGTTCCAAAAGAAGGTGAAAAATTTCCGGCACTAATATATGTAGGTGAAGTAAATGGTGAACACCCTGAAAATGCAATGAAAAGGAAATCTTTTGATGATTTAATTCCTATTTATCCTAATAAAAGATTAAGACTAGAAACTGAGCCAAATGAATATACTATGAGACTTATGGATCTTTTATCTCCTATAGGAAAAGGACAAAGAGGTATGATTGTTGCACCACCAAAAGCTGGTAAGACAACAATATTAAAGAAAATAGCAAATAGTATTACAACTAATAATCCTGATATAGAATTAATAGTATTATTGATAGATGAAAGACCTGAAGAGGTTACTGACATGAAAAGGTCAATTAAAGGAGATGTTATTTATTCAACTTTTGATGAGTTACCTGAACATCATGTAAAAGTAGCAGAAATGGTTTTAGAAAGGGCTAAAAGGCTTACAGAACAAAAGAAAGATGTTGTTATATTATTAGATAGTATTACTAGACTTGCAAGAGCATATAACTTAGTTTTACCTTCATCTGGTAAGACTCTTTCTGGAGGTTTAGATCCAAATGCTCTTCATAAACCAAAACGTTTCTTTGGAGCAGCTAGAAATACTGAAGATGCTGGAAGTCTAACTATTTTAGCTACTGCGCTTGTTGAAACAGGAAGTAGGATGGATGACGTCATTTTCGAAGAGTTTAAAGGAACAGGTAACATGGAAGTTCATTTAGACAGAAAATTATCTGAAAAGAGAATCTTCCCAGCAATTGATGTAAATAAATCTGGAACTAGAAGAGAAGATTTACTTTTAACAAAGCCTGAATTAGAATGTATGTATTCAATAAGAAGAGCTATGAACAATATGTCTAATGCAGATATAACTGAAAAATTAATATCTCAAATTACTTCAACTAAAACTAATCAATTATTTATAGAAAAAATCGAAAAAACACTTTAAAAATTCATAGATTTTTATAAGAAAAAATGTTATAATATTAATGTAAATCTATTTTGGAGGTAAAGAATATGTCTATAGAAAAACAAAAATT
>CANQZP010000014.1 GCA_947628395.1 uncultured Clostridia bacterium | reverse complement strand
CTTACAAACCTAATATTCCACTCGATAAATTTATTATGTAAGTATTTTTCAACTATTTCCATATCACGAGTAAATCTACTTTGTGTTTTACAAAGTACAATATCAAATTTATTAGCTCTCGCATCTTCTAATAATTTTTTAAATTCAGGTCTTTCACTGTCGATTCCAGAATAATCCTCATCACAGTAAATATTATAAATATCCCAACTCCTTTCTATTGCATAATTGATTAGCATAGATTTTTGATTTTGGATACTTTCGCTTTCGTCACTTTCGTGAAGTTTATCATCATCTTCACGAGAAAGCCTACAATAAATTGCCACTTTCATAAGTTTACCCTCCAATCGGTAAACTACTCATTTTGTACAACCTCATTATACAATAACAAGTAGTTTTAATCAACGCTCCTCGCAAATTCATTTATAATTAATTTATTGACAATATTATTTATGAATTTTGTAATATCATCTATATTGTCATATTTATTTTTTTCAATAATATTAAAATTTACTTTCTCACACATAATAAGTTCCTCCTTTTGCAAAAGTTCCAATACTCCTGCTATACTAATTCATATTCAAAAGGGCTTGTATTTGTGCAAAAAAATAAAGCCCTTTTTACAATCTTGGCTTTAAAATAAAAATATATCTAATTAACATATGACTCTCCTTTGAGTAGGATTTATAATATTACAAACTCTTTTAGGTACATCACAAGCATATTTAAATCCTTTTCTTAATACTAAATCACTTGAATTTTTATCATATCTAAACATTTGTCTATTCCATTTTGCAAATGCTAAATCTGACATTTCAGATGAGTATGATAATTCTTTACTTGCTTGATTATGTTGTAATTTTACGTATTCATCAAGTTGTTTATCATTATGTCTTTTGTTTCTAATCCATTCACATTTTGATTTCTTGCGATTTTCTTTACTGATTTTAGCTCTATATTCTTTTTCTGGAATGTATCTACAATCTTTTTGAATCACTTTCGTTACATATGATGGATTAACATTTAATTCTTTTGCAATAACACTTAGCTTTTCATGTAAGTCATAGAATTTTGTAATAATTTCTTGTTTGTAAGCCATATCAAAACCTCCTTTCTTTGGTGAAAAATCTGCCTACAGATTTTTGACATAGTAATACTACTTTAAAGGAAATGATATTACTACTATAAGAGATGAAGAAACAACAGATGAAGAAGTATTCTGGGGTGGAAGTCGTGAATTTAGCATTCCTTTTTCAAAATACTATGCCGAAAAAATTGAAGATATAGGAATAATTGCAAATAGAGTTTACAATCAATTTATTGGTGCATATACATTTGACTTTGAAACTCCATATATTGAGAGAAATTTTAAAGGGTTGGACTTTTTTAAAGCAAGAAATATTACTATTAATGCAAAAGCTGGAGATACACACTTTTCATTGCAATGGGTATTTAACTCTCTTGCATCTGCATTAGATACGATTCTTTTAGTAAAAATATGCGATAAAAATCAACCTTTAAGAATTTGTAAACATTGTGGTAAGCTGTTTATAGCAGAAAATGTAAGAGCAGAATATGATACACCTCAATGTAGGAATCAAGCAAATGTATATAAGAGTAGGAGTAAAAGTAAATGAAACTTATAGCGAAAAATGAAATAATTAAAGCAACAGATAAAGTTGAAAAAGAATATTTAGAATGTTGGAAAATTTTTAAAGATTTTCGTTCATCTAATTTTAATATAGATGAATTATTTAGTTTTCAGCCCAAACTTGCAAATGCAATTTATAAAGAGGAAGAAATTTATTATAAAGTTTGTGAAGAAGAACAATACTTAATAAAAAATAAAAGCAGATACAAAATAGAATGGTTTAAAAAAAGAATGAAAAAGCTAAAAGAATATAAAGAATTTATAAATAACGTAATAAATATTGGTAAATGCATAGGCGATGGTTTTATATATATTTTTTATAATAAGGATATGGACTTAATAAAAAAACATAGTAAGAATCCAAGAGTAACACATATGGCAAAAGGATTAGGAACAAAGGCAGAATTAACATTTATAAGTAATACTGCTGTATTTAATGGATGTATTGTACTTTATAATGGAATTTGTAATTTTCTAAATATTGGCGATATCAGTTTATATTCTCCACAGAACAGTAGAATAGTTGCTATAGGAGAATTAAAATCTAAGCAAGAAGATAATAAATTAGAAATATCTGTGGATTTTATATCTAAAATTAATTTTAAAGGAGATACTATATTATATGCACCAAATGGCAAACAATCAGAGCTAAAGTTTAATAGTGAAATTAAAAATCATGAAGGTTTCCCTAATTATGTTATAGAAAGATTGGAAAGGCAAATAAAAAATATGGAAAATATGTTTTCAAAAGATAAACAAGAAATAAGAAAATTAGGTGATAGAAAAGCAATGTATTACTATAAAGACCTTGAAGAAATTTGCAAAAAATCTAAAAGCAATGGTGCGTGTGTAGAAAAAGTTTGTAACAGTTTAGTAATAGCATGTTTTATAAATGATAATAAAAAACTTTCTGACCAACTCTCATCTAATATAAAAAACAAGAAAAATGTTGAAAACAACTTTGATTTAGAAGAAGTAAATAAAATAATAATTAAAGAAAGTAAATATAATTCTATATATATGTCAGAACTCCCTTTAATTTGTCACTATGGTAATGTTCCTCTTGCAATGTGGGATTTAAACCTTAATGTCTTAAAAGATATAATATTTCAAAGAAAAAATATCTTTACTATATTTAATCCTGCATATATAATACAAAAATTAGAAAACAATGGTTATACTTATAAAAAGCAATTAGATAATAGTATTAGCTTTTCTAAAAAAATTGATGATAAAAAGATTATGGAACTTCATAATGCAGAATTTTACTTTCATCTTATGTCAATGTTCTTAATGAGCGAAGATGAAGTTTTGAATCTTTTACAAGCTTCAGAAGATGTATTTTTATCTTCTAACTTAAAAGAGAATGTTAAAGCTAATTTTGAAATAATACAAAGAGGATAATTTTACGGAAAAATATTCGATTTCATTTGAAAGTTCACATAAATTGTGATATAATATTTTCAACCATTTTGGTACAAGCATGGCAAATAAACAAAGGAGGTTATTCTTATGTTTGGACTTTTCAAAAAGAAAAACGAAAATGCGAAAAAGGAGGTACGGGAAAGCCCAGAAATAGCTAAAGCAAGAAAGTATCTTGAAAGCACACATCCGACTCATTCTTTTCTTTATGGTGAGCAACCGTTTCACTATATCGAAACATCTGAAAAAGGCGAATTCAAAAGATATCATTTCTACCAAGGTTTTGATAAGAGACTGATATATGTTGTCTTATCAGACGAGGAAAGAAATGAAATCACGAATGTCTTTAAAGAAAAGATGGGTGATTCGTATGCATACCAGGATACAATCATCTTAGGAAATGTAATCCAACACCGTTTCTATCGCCCGAAAGCTTTTAATACATCGATTACTTTTATGACTGATGATGGAGAAATCTGGGGTGGAAATTTCGCAATGGACGAAGAACTGTTTGATTAAGCTATGCAATGAGGGGACTGATTAAGTCCCCTCAAAATCTTTTTAATACATTTCTAAATCTTTAAATTCTTCTTCATGTTCAATTTGTTTTTCTGCATCTATGTAAGTATCTGTATCTAATTCAAATTTTCGTATTAATTCATCGTCTTCAGATACAGACAGCTTATGAGAAATCCAAATAAAGACTTTTTTTAATGTTTGTTTTAATGTATTTATAATATTTCTTAAATAATTATTTTCACTTTCTAAGTGATAAATTTCATTTTCATATTTAGCTTCGATTTTTTTAGTTTCTTCTTTTAATTTAACAGAGTAATTATTTTCAATAGATTCACATTTTTCTTTAAGTTCAGTATTCTCATCTAGAATTGGTTTTATTTGTTTCTCATATTTTATAGCTTTATCAACTGTTTTGATTTGTTTATTTAAAGCAATAGCGAGCAAAGCATTTTGTTTCTGTAATTCTTTTATAGTTTTATCTTTCGGCTTTATAATTTGTTCCTGAATTTTTTCATCTCTATTTTTAATTGTCCATCTAAAATTTGAAATACTAGGAACTTCTGGTAATTCTATTTTTATATCTTTTAATAATGTTTTATTTTCCTCAAAGTTTGTAATATTTTTATAATCTTTAACTGATAAATGAACTCTCTCACTCGGATTTCCACGTTGTAAATCAAAATTATTTGATACTATGTAATTATAAAATGCATCTTGTAATTGCCTATAACTATCTTTTTCTTTCCAAAATTCACTACAAGCGATCTTATCAATATTATTTCCTTTTTTATCATTCGTATGAATTACTGGAATGAAAACTAAATGCATATGTGGACTTTCTTCATCCATATGTACTTTTGCAGAGAGAATATACTGTTCTCCTAAATCTTTATATTCGCAAACAAATTTATATGCAGTTTCAAAATATCTTTTAGTTTCTTTTTCTCCAATATTATCAAAAAAATCTTTATCAGAAGTAATAATGTATTCACAAGCAATATTGCTTACTGTTTTTATTTGTCCTTTTAAATTATATTTTTCTTTAAGTAAATCAAATTCTTTTTCATACGAATGAGTACAGCCTTTTAATGAATAATTAAAGTATGATAATTCTTCATTTATATTTTTATTAGAATAGTTTTTATTTTTCCTTTCGTTGTGTCTATATATTCCTTTTAGATTTTCTCTTTTGTATTTTGCATTTCTAATTATTGCATAACTCATATAGGTATTCCTCCTTTTCTAGCACAGTCAATAACACTATGTTAATTTAAATATTTGTTCATTTTTGGATTGTGTTGTAACACACTACAACACTTTTTTAGCCTCTTGGCAAAAAGTGTAAGTGTGGCAGGGTAAACCCCACACCCCAAACCTAAAAAAGCTAAAGCATTTTTAGGTTATTTAATAAAAATTTGCTTAACGCAATTTTTATTAAATTCACTTTAGCTAAATAAAGTAGAAACCAGAGGAAGTGAGCTAAAGTGAAAAGGTGTAATAATCCCATTCATAAAAAATAGAATTATTACACCTATATTAGCTGAAACCGTCGGTCGTTCGCCTTGTTTCATAGGTAGTCTAGTAAGTAGCCTTTGCTACTGTAATTGCTGATGTAGGTAAACATCTTTGTTCATACTTGCCCAAACTTTTTACAATTACAAATCCCTTTCAAGTTTTGCCACCGAATACTCTTTTATTATTGTGAGTCTGTGTTCTAAAATCTCACTCACGCATTTTGCATAAATAGACCGTTTATACGAATACGAATGAATTTTATAGCATCGGCTCATTACACCTAGCACTTTTATAGAGGTACTGCATTTCTCTCGCAATAAAAAAAGACATTTGTAACTTTTACATTACAAATGACTTTCTTAATTTAATATTTAATTATCTTTGCCCTCACAATCGATTTTAGGCTAAATAAGATTGTAAAGTAATAAACAATGCCTATAATAAATGTAGGCATAAAATTTCTTGTACAAAATAAGTAGTTACATATATATTTTCTTTTAGGATAGTTTACAAACACACACCACATGGCGTTGACGTATATCCTGCATCAGCAGCAGGAGTTCCTTTTACAGCAGCATATATTGCATGTAAAGGTGATCCAGTTGCAAATTTACAAGAGGATTTAGCAGCAGAACAAAAAGCAAGAGCAACTTATGAAAAATTAATTGATTTATGTGCTGATGATCCAGATGTAATAGATCCATTAAGATTTTTAAGACAACGTGAGGTAGTTCACTTCCAAAGATTTGGTGAAGCATTAAATAGTGTTCAAGATAAATTAGCAGAAAAGTGCTACTATATGGGTATGAATACTAATAACAATAATAATATGTAATAAGAATCCTTCAGCTTGAGCTGGAGGATTTTTTTCGCTTGTTAGTTATTTGATTAGTTTTATCATTTTATTTGTTCTGTAACTAAATAATTTTTGAATAACTTAAAAAAATGTTCTATTTGCTGTTTTATTTAGTATTGACAATGAGTAAAAAAAGAGTTAAAATGTGATTGATTGAATAGATTATAGTAAATGAGAGAAAAAGTAAAATAAGGGTTGCTTACAGAGATAATTGGACATGGGCTGGAATCCAATTTAAGTAAATATATTTGAAAAACTACCTCTTCGAAATAATATCAAAGTATTATTGGTAAATTTTATTATATTCTATAATTAAGTTAAATTTAGGATGGAACCGTGCCAATTAAAAGCACTCCTAAAAGTATTGTTATTAGTACTGTTAGGAGTGCTTTTAACAATAGATTTGAAAAGGAGGTTTTAAAAATGATTAAAGTTATTTTGAAAGACGGAGCTATTATGGAAGTAGAAAAAGGTACTACTATAATAGATGTCGCAAAAAAAATTAGTGAAGGGTTAGCAAGGGTTGCAACATGTGGAACTGTAAATTCAGAGGTAAAAGATTTAAGATATGAATTAAATGAGGATTGTAAATTGACTATAGAAACTTTTGAAAGCAGTTTAGAAGGAAAAAAAGCTTATTGGCATACAAGTTCTCATATTATGGCTCAAGCAGTTAAAAGATTATTTCCTGAAGTAAAGTTTGCAATTGGTCCAGCAATAGATAATGGATTTTATTATGATTTTGATGTAAAAACCGCTTTTTCTGATGAGGATAAAGAGAAAATTGAACAGGAAATGAATAAAATAATAAAAGAAGATATAGAAATAGAGAGATTTTCACTTCCTAAAAAAGAAGCTTTAGAATTGATGAAAGACGAACCTTTTAAAATTGAACTTATTAACGATTTACCTAAAGGAGAAGAAATATCTTTCTATAAACAAGGTGATTTTGTGGATTTATGTGCAGGTCCACATTTGATGAGTACTGGAAAGGTTAAGTCAATAAAAATTCTTTCATCTTCAAGTGCTTATTGGAGAGGTGATGAAAAAAGAGATGTCTTACAAAGAATTTATGCTATTTCTTTCCCTAAAAAGAAAGATTTAGAAGAATACTTAGCAAGACTTGAAGAGGCAAAAGAAAGAGATCATAGAAAGATAGGTAAAGACTTAGATTTATTCTGCTTTTCAGACTATGTAGGTGGTGGATTACCATTATATACACCAAAAGGAACAATAGTAAAAGATACATTACAAAGAGAAATAGAAAAAATATGTAGAAGTTATGGATTTGAAAAAGTAAGTTGTCCTTCACTTGCTAATATTAGTTTGTTTGAGACATCAGGACATGCTCAAAAATTTAATGATGAATTGTTTAGAGTTAGTTCTCCTAAAGGTCATGAATTTGTTTTAAAACCAGTTCAATGTCCTCATCATACTCAAATATATGCTTCAAAAATGAGAAGTTATAAAGATTTACCTATAAGATACATGGAGTCTGACAAACAGTATAGAGCAGAATTACAAGGTTCTGTGGGAGGTTTATCAAGAGTTTATGCAATTACTATTGAAGATGGACATTCTTTCTGTAGGATAGATCAGGTAAAAGATGAAGTAATAAATATGTGTAATATAATAAGAGATTTTTATACTAGAATGGGATTATGGGAAAATCATTGGGTTTCATTGTCTGTAAGAGATTATGATCATCCAGAAAAATATATAGGAAGTAAAGAAGATTGGGACTTATGTGAAGAAATGTTACAAGAAGTATCAGATGAACTTAAATTAGAAGCTAAAAGATGTGAAGGAGAAGCTGCTTTATATGGTCCAAAATTAGACTTCATGTTTACTGATGCTTTAGGAAGAGAAGTACAGATTCCAACTGTTCAAGTAGATTTTTCAACTCCTAAGAGATTTGGATTGTATTATATTGATAAAAATGGTGAAAAACAAACTCCTGTTATGGTTCATAGAGCTATACTTGGTTCTTATGAAAGATTTTTAGCTTTGATATTAGAACAATTTAAGGGAGCTTTGCCAACATGGTTATCTCCAGTTCAAGTAAAAATATTACCAATATCTGATGCACATATTGATTATGCAAATAAAATAAAGAAAGAGTTTGAAGAAAATGATATTAGAGTAGAAGTTGATGACAGACAAGAAAAAACAGGATATAAGATTCGTGAAGCTCAATTACAAAAAATACCATATATGCTTGTAGTTGGAGATAAAGAAGTAGAAAGCAATAGTGTTAGTGTACGTACAAGAAATGATGGAGACATTGGAACACAAAAAATAGATGAGTTTATAGAAAAAATAAAGAAAGAGATAAATAATAAAAATTAATATGAAAAATATTAGGTCGTCAAAGTGGACGGCCTAATATTTTGAGTAAAAAACTTGAGTTTTTGCCTAAATGGTGATATAATTGTCAACATAATAATTTTAAAGGAGAAATTTTTTATGAAGAAAATATTGACTGGTGTTTTAATAATTGTATTGATAATGATAACTTGTTTGATACCTAGTAAAGTTTATTCAGAAGATAAAAAAGAAGAAAATACACCTGTAAGCATACATGGAAAATTAAGTGTTGAAGGTACTGATATTGTTGATAAAAATGGAAATAAGTTTCAATTAAGAGGTATAAGTACACATGGTTTGCAATGGTTTCCTCAATATGTGAATCAAGATGCATTTTATTATATGAGAGATAAATGGGGAATAAATACAGTAAGGCTTGCTATGTATTCAAATCCTAATGATGGATACAAAAAGGAGATACATGAGTTAGTAAAAAATGGTGTTGAATATGCGAAAAATGCTGGTATTTATGTAATAATAGATTGGCATATTTTGAATGATGGAAATCCAAATACAAATAAGCAGTCAGCAATTGAATTCTTTAAAGAAATGACAGATTTATATAAGGATTATGATAATGTTATATATGAAATCTGTAATGAGCCAAATGGTGATGTTCAATGGGAAAGAGATATAAAACCTTATGCAGAAGAAGTAATCCGTGAAATTAGAAACGTAGATGATGATGCAATTATTGTAGTTGGAACTCCAACATGGTCTCAAGATGTTGATATAGTAGCACAAAATCCAATAACTGGTTATGAAAATATAATGTATACATTACATTTTTATGCTGCTACACATAAAGAAGGTTTGAGACAAAAGGCACAAACAGCATTAGATAAGGGATTACCATTATTTGTTACAGAATTTGGAATCTGCGATGCTTCTGGAAATGGAAATTTAGATATTGAAGAAGCAAATACTTGGATAGAGTTTTTAAATCAAAATAATATTAGTTGGATGTGCTGGAATTTATCTAATAAAGATGAAAGTAGTGCTATATTAAAAAATACGGATAAGACTACAGATTGGGAAGATGGTGATTTATCAGAGAGTGGAAAATGGCTAGTAGAAGCATTAAATAATAGTAAACAAGATGAGTCAGACGTTAGTCAAGATGATAATCCCAGGCCTGATAAGGACAATAATACAGATGATAATAAAGGTGATAACCAAAATAATGAAATAGATGATGACAATCAAGAAAATAATGATGTAGACAATAATATAAATGGTGACAATAATAACCAAGAAAATAATGATGTAGATAATAATGTAAATGATGATAATAATCAAGAAAATAATAATAATGTAGATAATAATATTGAAGATGAGAATCAAAATAATGATAATGAGCAAGAAGACAGTAATATAGATAATTGGAATAATGATAATTCAAATGAAAAAGATGAAAATATTAATAATAAAGATAATAATATGAACCAAAGTAATGAAAAAAATTCATACATTAATAATAAAAATAATACTTCATCAACAAATAAGAATAATTCTAAAAGTGATAGTGTAAATGCATCAACTAAGGTAGATTCTTATTCTGACAATTTGCCTTATGCTGGTAGTATAGACTATTTGTTAGTAATCAAAATTTTGATTGGAGTAGTGTCTATAATTTCGATTATACTTTTTATAAAAATTAAGAAAATAAAATAGTTTGAAATTATGTTTATTGATACTAAAAAAAGCTAAGATGAATTTAAATTTATCTTGGTTTTTTTTTAGTTATAGAATATAATATGTTTATAAAATCTAATATTGTTTATAATTAAAGTATAACAATATTAAATACAAAGGAGGAATTTTGTATATGTCAGTTAAATTTGTTTTAAATGAAACATCATATTTTGGTAAAGGAGCAAGAGAAGAATTAGCAGGAGAAATTAAAAAAAGAGGCTTTAAAAAGGTTTTCTTGGTTAGTGATAAATCTCTTGTAGAAGCGGGGATAACTAAAAAAATAGAAGAAATATTAAATAAAGAAGATATACCATATAGTTTATATTCAGAAATAAAACCTAATCCAACAATTAAAAATGTATTAGATGGAGTAGATGCTTGCAAGGAGTCAGGGGCAGATTTAATAGTTACAGTTGGTGGAGGTTCAAGTATTGATACTGCAAAAGGAATTTCAATAATAATGACAAATCCAGATAGAGCAGATGTTAAATCACTAAATGGTTTATCTAATACTGTTAATAGAGGAATGCCAGTTATAGCACTTCCTACAACAGCTGGAACAGCTGCAGAAGTTACTATAAATTATGTAATAACAGATGAAGATTCTAAAGTAAAAATGGTATGTGTAGATCCAAATGATATTCCAATTTTATCTATAATAGATTCTGAGCTTATGGAGTCTATGCCAAAGAGTTTAGCAGCAGCTACTGGAATGGATGCTTTAACACATGCAGTAGAGGGATATATAACAAAATCACATAATGAAATGTCAGATATGTTTCATTTAAAAGCTATTCAAATGATATTTAAGTATTTACCAGCTGCAGTTAATGATAAAAATGAAGAGGCTATTGAAATGATGGGAATGGCTCAATATATTGCAGGAATGGGATTTTCAAATGTAGGTCTTGGAATTGTACATTCTATGGCACATCAATTAGGTGCTGTATATGATACACCTCATGGAATTGCAAATGCAATGTTGCTTCCAATAGTTATGAGATTTAATGGAGAGGTTTGCGCTGATAGGTTTAGAGAGATTCTTATAAATATAGGAAGACCAGATGCAGCAAATTTAAATGATCAAGATGTTGTAAATACTTTTGTATGGAAGTTATCTGAACTTAGCAAGGCTGTAGGAATTACTCAGACTATAAAGGATTATGGGGCTAAAGAGGAGGATTTTGAAATGCTTGCAGAAAAGGCAATGAATGATCCTTGCAAACCTGGTAATCCAAGAGAAGTAACTAAGGAAGACTTTATAGAATTATATAAAAAAGCATATTAATAGCTAAAAATATAGTGTATAGATTTAAAAATAGAATTTATATACTATATTTTTATTTACAATTCTATATTGCATTTAAGAGTAGATAATTATATAATAAACAAAAAAAGGAGCTAATTTATGAAAAATAAAAAAGTAGTAGTAATTGGAATTATAGTATTAATAATTGTAATAGTATCAATAATTATGGTTTGTTTACTTGGAAAGAAAAATGGAGAGGATGAAGCTAAAAAAGTATTGTTAGATTTTGTTAGCAATATAAATGAAAAAAACTATGATGCTATGTATGAGAAAGTATCTACTGATATGAGCAAGGAAGATTTTATAACAAGAAATAAAAATATATATGAAGGAATTGATAGTTCTAATATAAATATAGAAATTACTAATATAGAAAAAGAAAATTCAAAATATAAAATATCTTATCATGAAAAGATGTTTACTGAGGCAGGAGAAGTAGAGTTTGATAACAATGTAGAAGTAAAAAAGGATAAAAAGAATTATAAATTAAATTGGAATTCTAAATTTATTTTTCCTGAATTAGAAGATAATCTAAAAGTAAGAATTTCTACAATAAAAGCAAAAAGAGGAGATATTTTAGATAGAAATGATGAAAAATTGGCAACTGATGGAACTATTTTATCAGCAGGAATTGTACCTGGAAAATTAGGTGAAAATAAAGACGAGAATATAAGTAAAATATCTGAACTTACAGGAGTCTCAACAGAATACATAAATGAACAATTAAAGGCTTCATGGGTAAAAGATGATACTTTTGTTCCTATAAAGAAATTAACACAAAGTAATGTTGATTTGAAAAATTCATTGTTACAGATACCAGGTGTTTTAATAAATGATGAAGCTGGAAGAGTATATAATTTAGGAAAAGAAGCAGGACATTTAGTTGGCTATGTACAAGCAATTAACGCAGAAGAATTAGAGAAGTATGGAGATAAAGGATATAGTTCAACAAGTGTAATAGGAAAGTCAGGATTAGAAAAAGAATATGAAGATACTTTAAGAGGAATTGACGGATCTGAAATATATATAGTAGATGAGGATAATAATAGAGTAGCAGAAATAAAAAAACAAGATAAACAAGATGGAAAAGATGTTAAACTTACAATAGACAGTAATATTCAAAGTAAATTATATGAACAAATGAAAGATGATGAAGGATTCTTTGTTGTAATGGAACCTAAAACAGGAGAATTATTAGCATTGGTAAGTACACCAACTTATGATTCTAATGATTTTGTTGTAGGTTTAACAAATGAGAAATGGAACGAGCTAAATAATGATAAATCTATGCCATTATATAATAGATTTTTACAAAAATATTGCCCAGGTTCAACGTTTAAACCTATAACTGGAGCAATTGGACTAACGACTGGAAAAATAAATGCAAATGAAGATTTTGGATATTCTGGAACAAGCTGGCAAAAGGATAATTCTTGGGGAAATTATAAAATAACTACATTGACAGCATATAATGGAAGCAAAAATTTATTAAATGGATTGATACATTCAGATAATATATATTTTGCACAATCTGCTTTAAAAATAGGAGCTAATAGCTTAGCTGAAAATTTAAATAAGTTAGGATTTAATGAACAATTAGAATTTCCTTTAGATTTAGCTAAATCACAATATTCAAATAATAATGGAAATACTATTGAAGGTGAAACAAAGTTAGCAGATACTGGATATGGTCAAGGAAGTGTTTTAGTAAATCCAATACATATGGCTTCAATATATTCTGCTTTTTATAATAAGGGAAATATGATAAAACCATATATTGAATATAGAGAGGATAATACTCCACAGATTCTAAAAGAATCAGTATTTTCAGAAGAAGCTGCAGATACAATAAAAGAAGCATTGATTCAAGTAGTTGAAAATCCAGAAGGAACAGCTAATGATATGAAAATAAATGGAACTACTATTGCAGGAAAAACTGGTACTGCAGAACTTAAAAAATCTAGTGAAGATACAGAAAGTGGAACACTAGGTTGGTTTGATTGTTTTACAATAAATAATTCATCAGGAAGAGATTTACTAATTATAAGTATGGTAGAGAATGAACAAAATAATCAAGATGGAGGAAGCCATTATTTAATCAAAAAGATTAGAACTTTATTTAATAATTAAAATTTTAAATAAGATTCTCCAAAATCATAAAAATAACATAATATATATTAGGAGTGATTATAATGGAGAATCTTTTTTACTGTGTAATAACAGGATTTTCAATAATTGGCTGGTATATATTAATAAAAGAAGTAATAAATAGTTATTTGTTTAAAAATTATAAAATTGATGATGATATTAAATTACAAATAATAGTTAAAAATAAAGCGGATAATATTGAATTTTTAGCTAGAAAAATAATGTATATTCAAAATAAATTAGGAGATTTCAAAACTATTGAAATTATTGATAATAAGTCAAATGATGATACATATAAAATTTTAGAGAAATTAAAAAAAGAAAATTCAAATTTGAAAATACGAAAAATAGAATAACTAAAAGGAGAATTAATGGAATTAGAAGGACAAATTGAAGATATAATATATCAAAATGAAACTAATAGTTATACAATAGCAGAATTAGTTACAGAAAAGGAAGTATTTACAATAGTAGGATATTTGCCTTTTATTAATAATGGAGATTGTATTTTAGTAAAAGGAAAGTTTGTTACACATCAAGACTATGGTAGACAATTTAAAGTTGAATATTTTGAGAAAAAAATGCCTGAGACAAAAGATGCTTTAGAAAAGTATCTAGGAAATGGTATTATAAAAGGAATTGGTCCTGCAACTGCAAGAAAAATTGTTGATAAATTTGGAGATGAAACAATTGCAGTTTTTAAATTTGAACCAAGTAGATTAGCAGAGGTAAAAGGAATTACAAAGGAAAGAGCAATTGAAATAGCAGAAGAATTTAATGAAAAATGGGAGCTATGGCAAATAGTAGGCTTTTTAGAGAAATTTGGAATAAGTGCAAATAACAGTAAAAAAGTATATGATAAATTAGGGAATAATGCAATAGAGGAAATTCAAGAAAATCCATATATATTAGTAGATATAGTATATGGTGTAGATTTTTTTAAAATTGACAAAATAGCAATAGAGTTAGGTACAAATATAAATAGTTTTAATAGAATAAAAAGTGGAATAAAATATGCACTTCTTGTTTCTAGCTATAACGGAAATACTTGTACATTAAAAGAAAGTTTAGTTGGCTTTGTAAAAGAAAGATTAAGAATTGAAGAAGAGGAATTGATAGAAGAAAATTTAAAAGACTTATCAGCAAGTGGAGAAATAGTAATTGAAAAAAGAGATGATGAGGAGTGGATATATCTTATTGGTTTTTATCAAGCAGAAAAAAATATTGCTGAAAGAATATATTTAATGGAAAATTCGCGAAATATAAAATATATAGAAGATTTTGAAAAAGAGCTAAAAAAACAAGAAAAAAATCTTGATATTAAGCTTTCAGAAAAACAAAAAGAGGCATTAAATCAGGTAAATGATAATAATGTTTCAATTATAACTGGTGGACCTGGTACTGGTAAAACAACGATAATAAAGACTTTGATAGATATTTATAAAAATAGAGGAAAAAAAGTTGTACTTTGTGCGCCAACTGGTAGAGCTGCTAAGAAAATGACAGAATCAACAGGAGAAGATGCAAAAACAATACATAGATTATTAGAAATTGGAAAATTTGAAGAAGATAAATTAGAAAGTATAAATCAAGAATTTAAGCCTATTGATGGAGATATTATTGTAATAGATGAAATGTCTATGGTAGATGTATTTTTGATGAATTATATAACAAAAGCTATATATTTAGGAACAAAATTAGTTTTAGTTGGAGATAGTAACCAACTTGCATCTGTTGGACCTGGCAATATTTTAAAGGATATTATAGATTCAGGTAAAATATCTACAGTAAATTTAGACAAAATTTTTAGACAAGCTGCTAAAAGTGATATTATTGTAAATGCTCATAAAGTAAATAATGGAGAAAATTTTTTAAGAACAAGAAGTGATGAAAATAAAGATAATAGAGATTGTTTCTTTATACAGGAAACTGAGCATGATAAAATCATATCTCAACTAGTATCATTATGTACTGGAAGACTAAAAAAGTATGGTGATTATGATTTTTATAAAAGTATTCAAGTATTAACTCCTACTAGAAAAGGTAATTTAGGAATAAGAGATTTGAATAACAAATTACAAGAATATATTAATCCTAAATCAGAAGAAAAAAAAGAGAAAAAATATGGTGAGATTACTTTTAGAGAAGGCGACAGAGTTATGCAGATTAAAAATAATTATGATATATTTTGGGATAGAGAAATAGATGGTAAATATGAAAACGGTACAGGAATATTTAATGGAGATATTGGTCAAATAACTAAGATAGATGAGACAGAAAAACAATTACGTGTAGAATTTGATGATGGTAAAAAAACGTGGTATATGTTTTCTGAATTAGATCAACTAGAATTAGCATATAGTATCACAATTCATAAATCACAGGGAAGCGAATTTGATGTAGTAATTATGGTTTTACCACAAGCTTCACCAATGTTGCTTACTAGAAATTTATTATATACTGGAATCACTAGAGCAAAAAAAATACTTGTTATGATTGGTAATGGTAGGATTATAGATTTTATGGTAAATAATGTAGACAGTAAGAAAAGAAATACAGGTTTGAAATACAAAATTGATGAATTATTAAAAAAATAACAGGATAATGACATGAAAAAAATTTAATAAGGCATATTTACATGCCTTATTTTTTTGTGTATAATAATTTTAATTTGGGGGCTACAAAAGGAGCGACATGTTAGAAAAAATTATAGACCAAGTTTTTCCACCGTATTGCGGAATATGTGGAAAGATGGGTAAAAAATGGATATGCAGTAGATGTTATAGAAATATTAAGGAAAAAGTAAAATTAAAAAAAATAAAAATTACTAAAAACATAATTGTAAATTATCTTTTTTTGTATCAAGATATTTTTAGAGAAAAAATTTTGCATTATAAATTTAATGAAGAGTCATATTTATATAAAACTTTTTCAGAAATCATTTTAAAAGATAAGAAGATTTGTGAGTTTATAGAAAAATTTGATTATATTGTGCCAGTACCTATGTATATAGATAATAAAAAGAAAAGAGGATATAATCAAACAGAATTAATATCAAAAGAAATTTCAAAAAGTTTAGATATTAATTATGATAATAAAATTTTAATAAAAAATAAGATGAATAAAACTCAAAGTTTATTAAATGAAAATGAAAGAATAGAAAATATAAAAGGTGTATATTCATTAAGAAATCCAGAGAAAATAAAGAATAAGAAAATATTAATTTTTGATGATATATGTACAACAGGTTCAACTGTAAAAGAATGTTATAAAATTATAAAAAAACAAACAAAAGAAATTTCAATTTTAGTTTTAGCTAAAAGTAATTATAGAAAGGTAAATTAAAAAGTGGAAGAGTTAGTAGATAGTATATTAGATTATGTAAGAGCAGATTATACAGATTATGCTATAATGATAAATGGTGAATGGGGAAGCGGAAAAACGTATTTCTGGAATCACAAAATAAAAAATAAAATTGAGTCTCTTCAGTTAAATGGAAGAAAATATACGACAATTTATATGTCTTTATATGGAATATCAAATCTAGAAGAAATAAGTAAGAAGATATTTATAGAGACAACACAATTAATGGATAAAAATTTAAGAAAATATATGGAAACAAATAAACAAACAACTATACCAGAATACGCAAAAACAGGACTAGATATGGCTAATTTTTTTGGCGTTTCAAAAAATGGTGAAAAAGTTGATTATGAAAGTTTTTTTGCAACAAATGATAAAGTATTGTGTTTTGATGACTTAGAAAGAGCAAATGTTGATGTAGTAGATATTTTAGGATATATTAATAATTTCGTAGAACATGACCATATAAAAACTATAATAATTTGTAATGAAAAGGAATTAGCAACAAAATTTAAAAGCTCTAATATTGAAATGAAGACTTTTATAGCAACATATTTATTAGACAAACAAGGAGATTTAAAAACAGAAACAGATAGACCAATGGTTGAAAAAATAAGAGATAAAATTGAATATGTTTTTGATAAAGCAAATGATTATGAAAGAATAAAAGAAAAGCTTATTGGTGAGACTTTTGAATATGCTCCAAAATTTAATTATATTATTAATGGATTACTTATGAGATATGAAAATAATCCAGATTTAATAAGATTTTTGAGAGAAAATACTAATCTTATAATTTCAACATTTAATAAAAGTGGAACAAGAAACTTGAGAATTTTAAAACATGCATTAAATGATTTTAGAAAAATATATGAAATTATAAATAAGTCATATCCAAATACAAATTTGAGAGTTCTTCAAACAATGTTAATATTTACAATAGCAGTTTCTTTTGAAATAAAAGCAGGAAAGATTACAAAAGATAAATTCATAAATATTGAAAGTAATGAAGAATATAAATCAATTTTAGTATCTTCTAGAGTTTTAATGGATAATAGACAATTTTATATAAGAGAATTTGATTCTAATTACTATTTTAATTTTAAAGCAGAATATAGATTTTTCAAATTTATAGAAGTATATGTTAGAACAAGAATATTTGATATGAAGATATTAAAAAAAGATATGGATGCAATAATAAATACTATTGATACTGAAAAATTACCAGGATACAAAAGATTGCTTACAGAAGAATATTGGAAAATCAGTGATGAACAATTCCCTGATATAATTAAAGAGGTAATGGGTGAAGTAGAAAATGGAAATCTACAGTTGATTGATATTGTAAAATTATTTTCATATTTCAGTTATTTTATAAAAAGAGGTTTAATAAATTATGATTTAAAAGAGACAAAGCAAAAATTTATTGAAGGTATGAATAAGTCTTTAAAAATATCAAAATACTGTGATAATATGGAAGAAGAATTATCAAAAATAGGAATAAATGAAACTGGACAAGAAATAGAAGAAATCTTAAAACATTTTGAGAATCTAAATAATCAATTAGAAGAAGCAATGTATAAAGAAAAAGCTGATGAAATATTTAAGTGTATACCAATAAAAATGGAAACATTTTATGATAGATTTGATAAAGAATGTATGGAATTTCCAATATTTAAATATTATGATGCATATAGAATGTTCCAAAGAATTACTTGTGCAAGTAATGAAGATATAGTAATAATAAAAGAATTATTAATAGAAAGAGCTAAAAAATATACAAAAGAATTAGAGCCAGAATATAAATTTATAAAACAATTAAAACAAGTTCTGGAGGATTATTGTAAAGGTAAAGAAACAACAATAAAAATAGTTATGTTAAAAGAATTTTCAAAAGATTTAGGAATAGTATTAGATTTGTATAAACCATCTTTTTTCAACAATAATACTAATAAAGAAATTACTGAATAAAAATGTATAATTTTTTCCTTTTTTGGCACAATAACAATATAGAAATGCTGAAAGACAGCTAAAATTAAAAAGGAGGAAAATATGAAAGCAACAGGAGTAGTAAGAAGAATTGATGATTTAGGAAGAGTTGTTATTCCAAAAGAAATTAGAAGAACTTTAAGAATAAATGAAGGTTCTCCATTAGAAATATTTACAGATAAAGAAGGCGAAATAATATTAAAAAAATATTCTCCAATTGGAGAGTTATCAGAGTTTGCTACAAATTATGCAGATACATTGTCAAAAACAACAGGACATATTGCTTGTATTACAGATAAAGATACAGTAATAGCTGTTTCTGGCGGACTAAAAAAGGATTTATTAGAACAGGATATAAGCAAAGAATTAGAAGATGTAATTGAGAATAAAGAAATATATACAAGTAAAGAAAATAATGAAATAGCTATTCCAATTACTAAAAATGAAAAAAAAGAAAGAATTTATAATTCTCAAGTAATATATCCTATAATATCAGATGGTGATGTTGTTGGAAGTGTAGTATTACTATCAAAAGAAGCAAATAAAAAAATGGGCGAAACTGAATTAAAAGTTGTACAGTCAGCTGCAGGAATATTGGGAAGTCAATTGGAAATATAGTTTATTATGGTAAAAAAAGCAATCGTGAATATTTACGATTGCTTTTTTAAGTATAATAATATAAATTATCCTGTTTTTTTGTAAAAAATTTTGCCTCTATTATTGACACTTAATAAAATTATGTATAAAATATTAAAAAAGAACAAAAGAGGAGAGAAAATTATGGAAAATACAAGAGAAATTACAGGAAAATTTGTATCTAGATTTTTATTATTTGGAGTTGTTATAGGAGTTATATCATTCCTTTTAGAAAATCTAATACCACAATGGTTAGATTTAGAATATGGCGTAGCCGTTATGATAATACAGACTGCATTATTCTTTATAAGTACAATGTTAATAGCAAAATTGGCTATTACGGCAACTATAGGAAAAAATAAATTTACAAAAGACGAAGCTAAAACAATTGTAAAATCAATAAGAGTTTTATTAATTATAGTAGCTATTATTATAATGTTTTTTAATTTCTTTTACTGCGGTAATCTTTATATAAGTGCCAGAAAAGATATTGATAATGATGTAAAAGGTAATTATACCGAATTAGCAGATTCAGAAAAAGAAGAGGCTAAAAAAGAGGATAAACAAAAAATTATAAAAGTAACAGCTATTTACTTAGTAGTAAAGGAAATTGTAACAATAGGATCTTATGCTTATATAGCAACTTACATGAGAAGTAAGGTAAATAAAAAAATAAAAAAAGAAGAATAAATTTTTAATGAAGAAGAAATGACAAGGTAACTTGTCATTTTTTGTTTTACTTATATTGCCTTTTAAAGAAATATATATTATAATTCTAATGTGTAAAATTTGGAGGAAAGGTTGAAAAATAATTACAATTTTGGCGTTGTCAAACATCATTTGAAATTTAATCACCGTACACAAAGTACTTTTCAATAAATTTCAAATTCGTTTTCCTAGCCAAAATTTAATTCTTTTCCAACTAGATTTGTGCTTTAGAAAGGAATGAGAGTAAATATGAAAGCAATAGAAATAAGAAACAAATATTTAAATTTTTTCAAAAATCATGGACATAAAGTTATAAAAAGTGCATCACTAATTCCTGAAAATGATCCATCTGTTCTATTTACAACTGCAGGAATGCATCCACTTGTACCATATCTTCTAGGTGAAAAACATCCAGAAGGAACAAGACTTACAGATTATCAAAAATGTTTAAGAACAGTAGATATTGATGAAGTAGGAGATAATAGACACTTAACATATTTTGAAATGCTTGGAAATTGGTCTTTAGGAGATTACTTTAAAGAAGAATCAATACAAATGAGTTTTGATTTCTTAACAAAAGAATTAAATATACCAGTAAGTAAACTATCTGTAACATGTTTTGGAGGAGATAATGATGCTCCAAGAGACGAGATATCAGCAAATTGTTGGAAAAAAGCAGGAATACCTGAAGATAGAATATATTTCTTCGGAAAAGATGATAATTGGTGGATTGCTGGTGAAGAAGGACCATGTGGACCTGATACAGAAATTTTTTATGATACAGGAAAAGAAAAATGTTCAGAAAATTGTAATCCTTCATGTGATTGTGGAAAGTACGTAGAAATATGGAATAATGTATTTATGGAATATTTTAAAAATTCAGATGGTACATATTCTAAGTTAAAACAAAAAAATGTAGATACTGGTTTAGGACTAGAAAGAATGGCTATGCTTCTACAAGGAAAAGAAACTCCATTTGATATAGAATTGTTTAAGCCTGTTATGGATGAATTAAAGGAAAAATCTAAAATAGATGATATAAATAGTAGAAGAATAGTTGCAGAACATTTACGTGCAAGTATTATGGTAGTAAATGATGGCGGAAGACCAAGTAATGTAGATAGAGGATATATTTTAAGAAGACTAATAAGAAGAATGACAAGGCATTTAACAAAATTAGGAATAGAGTTAGAGTATTTAGAATCATTAATAGAAATTTCAATAGATTCTTTAAAAGAAATGTATCCAGAATTATTAGAGAATAAAGAAATTATAAAAAATGTAATTGTAGAAGAAAAGAATAAATTTGTAAAAACATTAAAAAATGGTGAAAGAGAATTTGAGAAAGCTCTTAACAATATAAAATCTAAAGGTGAAAATAAAATTGGTGCAGAAGTTGTATTTAACTTATATGAAACTTATGGATTTCCACCTGAAATGACAGTTGAACTTGCTAAAGAGAATAATGTTGAAGTAAATTTAGAAGATTTTGATAAAATGTTTAAAGAGCATCAAGAAAAATCAAGAATGGGAAATGATAAAAAATTTAAGGGTGGACTTGCAGAACAAAATGAAATGACAATAAAATATCATACAGCAACTCACCTATTACATAAAGCTCTACAAATTGTACTTGGAGAACATGCAGTACAAAAGGGTTCTAATATCACATCAGAAAGATTAAGATTTGATTTTGCTAATCCTCAAAAAGTGACAAAAGAACAATTAGAACAAGTTGAGAAAATAGTAAATGAGCAAATTCAAAGAAAACTAGATGTAGTATGTGAAGAAATGTCATTAGAAGAAGCAAAAAAATCTGGTGCAATGGGTCTATTTGAAAGTAAATACGGAGAAAAAGTTAAAGTTTATACAATAGGTGATTTTAGTAAAGAAATTTGTGGTGGGCCACATGTAAAAAATACATCTGAGTTAGGTACTTAAAAAATAAAGAAAGAAGAAGCATCTTCAGCAGGAGTTAGAAGAATTAAGGCAATATTAGTTTAAGGAGAATAAAAATGGAAGATTGTATATTTTGTAAAATAATAAATAAAGAAATAAAGACAGATTTAGTTTATGAAAATGAAAATGTAATAGCATTTAACGATATAAATCCAAAAGCCCCAATACATGTATTAATAATACCTAAAAAACATATCGAAACTGTATTAGATTTAAATACCGAAGATAAAGAAATAATTGCAGATATATATAAAGCAATAAAAGAAATTGCTAAAAAATTAAATATAGATGAACAAGGATTTAGATTAATTACTAATTGTAAAGAATATGGAGGACAAGAGGTAATGCATTTACATATTCACCTATTAGCTGGAAAAAAATTTGGAGAAAATATCATATAAATGTAGAAAAAATCTTAAAAATGTGATATAATAATTATATATTGTAATTATTGGAGGTGTATTATGTTCAAATCAAAATATGGTAATTTATTAACAGGTTTATTAATTGTAGTTATAATAGGAATAGTTGCAATAATAGGGTATTTTGGATATAAGATTTTAACTGAAGATATGAAAGCAAAAGATATGGAAAAAGCTAGTGAAGAATTTGACAGTACATTTTCAAAGGGTTCAAACAATAATAATAGTGGTGATGGTACTAATGTAGAAATAAATGGAGTAGATACTAATACTACACAAGAAAATGGCAATAAAAAAATGTATAAAGATGGATATGAAGTAGTAGCCAAATTACGTATTCCAACTACTAAAGTGGATTGTATAGTATTTGAAGAATTAACTAAAAAGTCTTTGGAAACAGGATTAGTTAAGTTATACTCAACTAATGGACTTAATCAACCAGGAAATACAGTAATTATAGGACATAATTATAGAACTAGTTTATTTTTTGGAAGAAACGATGAATTAAAAAAAGGTGATAAAGTATATTTAAAAGATACTTCAGGAGAAGAAATTGAATATGAAATATATAATATATTTATAACAACGTCGAATGATTCATCTTTCTATCAAAGAGAAACAGAAGGTAAAAGAGAATTAACATTATCAACTTGTACAGATGATGCGTCTACTACAGATAAGAGATTAATAATATTTGCAAGAGAAGTTGAAAGATAAAAATACATATAAAAATCAGGAAAAATAAAATATTTTTCCTGATTTTTTAAGAGAAAAAAATATGAAAAACTGTTGACAAAATAAAAATAAAAATGTAAAATATAAAAGTGCTATGTGAAATGGTGGATGTAGCGTAGTTGGTTAACGCGCCAGTTTGTGGCACTGGAGACCGTGGGTTCGAGTCCCATCTTCCACC
>CANQZP010000013.1 GCA_947628395.1 uncultured Clostridia bacterium | reverse complement strand
GCTTCTGCTGCAACTGAAACTGCTGTATTATACCCAAAAGTAATATCTGTACAAGCAACATCATTATCTATTGTTTTTGGAACACCAATTACATTTATTCCTCTTAAAGTAAAATCTCTAGCAGATTTTTGAGTACTATCTCCTCCTAATGTAAATATACAATCAAATCCATCTTCTTTTACATTATTAACACAAGTTTCAGATAAATCTTTGTATTCTACTTCACCATTTTCTCCTACAACTTTATAATGGAAAACATTTGCATTTGTAGAAGATGAAATAATTGAACCTCCTTTTTGTAAAATTCCAGATGCAGTATCTGCACTACTTAAACGAATATAATTATTTTCAAGTAGTCCTCTATAACCATCAATAAATCCATAACATTCTACTCCGTTATGTTCTGCAGTTTTTACTATTGCTCTAATAACTGCATTAAATCCTGATACATCTCCACCATTTGCTAGTATAGCTACTTTTTTTACCATTTTTTCTTCCTCCTAATATTTATTCTATTATATCATCTTTATTTTCTTTCTTTTTTACTTTTATATACTTATAAATTTGATAAATTAAATTTGGTATAGATAAAATTAGTCCTATTATTGATATTACTGAATATAAGAATGGGATAAATATTACTAAAATAATAATTCTAATTAAAATAGACATCCATCTTTTTAAATCTGGCAATGCTTTTTTTAATAAAAAATTAGTTCCTATAAAATATAGCATAAAACCATTTAATATACCAAACATGCCTATGACTAACCCTGTATAGATTACGCCTTCTGAATATTGGTCTACAAAACTATAATATGATTTTATTTTATTTAATGTTTCTAAAGCTTCTTCTTTTGATAAAGAAGTTTCTTTTTTTACTTCTTCTTCCTCATGTAATTCTACAAATTCAATAGCATCTTTTATACCATTGTTTTCTGCTACTAAAGAATTTTTCATTGGAAGTGCTAAAATTACAGACAAAATTAAAAAAACTGCCAGTACAATACATCTTTTCTTATATACATCTGACTCCATAATAAACCTCTTTTCTTTGTATTATCTATAGCTTTTTAATTATATTATATTGTATTAAAATTTGCAATAAAAAAATGCAGGAAAAATTTAATTTCTTCCTACATTTTTATTCATACAATTTTTCTTATTTTTGGCGTACGCAAGACCCGCCATTACACCTTTTGCAATATGATATTTTTTCTTTGATTTTCCTCATGTATATGTAGGGGCAGGGCTTGTCTCCGCCCTTTTACCTATTTGTAATACTTATCTTATCACTTGTAATATTAAATTCCCTTGACACAATATTTTGAATTTGAGCGACTTGCTCTGGCTGCAATTGCTCAGCTTTTACGATTACACTTATATTACCACCATTTTCAAAAACTACCACATCCTCAAATCCTTTTACCTTTATTAAATTCTCTACTATCAATATTGTATTTTTCGTAGAAGTAATCTTTTGAATTTCATTTTGAGCTATTGATTTTTGTTCATTTGTTATAGTATTACTTTCTAACATACTTTCATATATATCAATACTTTGTGAATAAATATTATTTCTTTCCATTTTACTCTCTGTAAAATAATCATCTCCTTGAATCTGCTCTACTTCATCACTAGTAGTTTCTGTAACATCTTCATTATCTACTATATCATTTTCTGTAGTATTTTCATCTACTTCTTCTACCGCTTCAGAACTAACTAATTTAGCATCTCCCATACCTTCAGTATAATTAGTAATATCTCCTATTACTGTTTCATCATTTTTTTTATTATTACTATAATTTAAATACCCTACAAGTATTAAACAAAATGATATTAAAACAATAATAATTTGATTTTTCTTGATAACTCTCATATAAATCTCCTTAATTTTAAATTAATCATTCATTTCAAAAACTTGAATCTTATGTGTTGATAAACCTGTAGCTGCTTCTACTGCGCTTATTATATTATTTTTTACTAATGTATTATCAGCACCTTTTGCAATAATAACTGCACCTTCCATTTTAGGCATTGTAACCTTTTCTGTTATAGGCTCAGAATTAGAATCAGAGACAATTTCTTTATTTGAATCATAACTTTCAATTTTTCTTGTTCCACCATTACTATCATTTTCTTCAGTTACACTTTGTGTGGAAGTCTCATTGTACATTGGAGTTATTTTACTACTCTCACTATATGTAATCAAAACCTCAACATCTCCAACACCTTTAATTTTTGACAAAGTATTTTTTAGTTGTTCTTCAATATTTGTTTCTACACTCTTCGAATCTTCTACATCTGGATTTTCCAAAACTAATTCCTTTTTTGTTTGTGTATTATTAGTCTTTTTCTTATCCTTGAAAATAAGATTTATTGATATTAATGTAATTACTAAAAGCACCAGAAAAAAAACTAAATTTTCAACTTTTCTTTTTTCTTTATTATCCTTTTTTACAACTAATGCCTTTACTTGTTCAATTTTATCTTTAAACATAAACATTACCCACCTATAATAATATTTTCCATTTTAGTTCCATAAGTCTCTGATAATATCTTCTTTATATTTTCCGCTTCATCATTAGAAATATTACTTTTTGTCTCTTTTGAATCACTAACATTTACTTCCTCTATTTTTATATTATTATCATTTTTTGTTACTCCTTTTGATATATCAACCTGGATATTTTCTACTTCTCCATAATTATCTCCCTCCTCATAATTTATTTTTAACACAATATTGTCTGCAGTATATCCATTTTTATTTAATGTATCTTGTATATTTTCTTTCAAATTTTTCTCATATAATTTTTCAATATTACTATCTACAACCGAATATGAGACATTATTTGTAGATGTAGTAGCTATATTGCTTTCTTCTACTATACTTTCAATATCTATATTTTTTAACTTGTTACCTGTTATTGGGCTTATTATCGAATATAGTATAAAAATTCCCATTACAAGTTTTATGTATTTCTTATTTTTTCCTTCAGGAATTATCAGTTCAAAAACTATAACTATTATCAAAGATACAATTATTTGCTCAGCCCAAGAGCTGATAAATTCAACCATTTTTGAATATCCTTTCTTTTTTCTTAAGTTCCTACACTGATTTTCATCATAATACTAATTGCAATAATCATCATTAAAGAAATACTTGTAAGAATTCCAAATAATATTTTAAAAGTATCACCCATTTGTTCTAGAATATTTACGATTTTTTTATCAGCAATTATTTCACAAAACCCACTCGCCAAATAATATGTTAATGTTAAAATTCCAACTCTTATCACTGGTAAAATACATATTGAAACTACTCCTATTACACCAACAAAACCAACAGCGTTTTTTATAATTCCAGCACAGCCAAAAACTGTTTCTACTGTATCTCCTAATATCTTTCCAACAACAGGTACAAAACTAGATATTGCTGCTTTAGTTGTTTTTACACTTATCTGATCTACGCCTTTGGTTAGACTTGTTTCTAATGATAATATTCCTGTAAAAATAGTAAGAACTATACATAGAACCCAAACAATTGTTGATTTAAAATATTTAGACAATTTTTCTACCTGTATTTTATCTGAAAGATTTGAAACGATTCCTAAAACAGTTGAAACTATTAAGATTGGGAATATTATATTAACAATAAATTTTCCAATAAAGGTAATTGCAAATAATATAAGTGGCTGAATTACGCCTCCAGATACAAAATTCCCTGTTGCTGTCATTATTGTTATTAAAAGAGGCATTAGTATATATGTAAAATCTGTTAACATTGTTATCGTTTCATTTATGTTTTTCAGAATTTCACTATAAGATTTCATCAGTATTACTACTATTAATATAAATTGTACAAAATAAGCAATCTTTCCTGTATCTTCATTTCCAAGACTTTCTACAACACTTTTTAAAATACTATGTATAACAATGATAACTAAAATTGTTCCTAACATATTGATTCCACTTTTTAATTCACTACCTAATATGTTCCAGCCTTTTGAAAAAATAAAATTTGTATTTACATTTCCTGAAATTGATTCTTTGAATAGTTCATCATAATTTATATCATCAAATTCATCTCCACCATATTCTTTTGCTGATTTTAAAAAATCATTAATTCCAAAAGCATCCTTTTGTGAATCAATTACTTCTTCATTAGCTGCTATGCTTAAATTACAATTTATAATTAATATAAAAAAAATTAAGATTATTTTTTTCATAAGTACCTCTTAAATTTATGGAAGTATTGTAATCAATGTTTCTAATAATGCAGTAATAATAGGAATAGACGTTCCAATAATTAAAATTTTACCTCCTAAATCTATTTTTGAAGCTATTGCACTTTCTCCACTGTCTTTGCAAATACTAACAGCAAATTCAGTAATAATAGCTATTCCTGTAATTTTTATAAGTAAGCTTATAAATTGTGTATTTGCTCCAGCTCTATTAGATAAATTTACAAATAAATCTATTATATTTTTTAGCTTGTCTATTACTAATAGAAATATAATTACTCCAGCAGCTATAGATACATACATTACAAATTCTGGCTTGTATTGTTTTAAAATTACAATTATTAAAAGGGCAATTAGTCCTACTCCGAATAATTTTTATAATATCCATAAACTTCTCCTGTATTTAACTTTACAAATTAAATATTGTTCTTACATTTGTAAACAAATCACTAATCTCATTAATTACAATTGAAAGAACAATTACAATTCCAGCTAAAGTCGTCATCATAGCTTGATCTTCCCTTCCAGCCCTTACTAAAACTTGATTTAATACAGCAACCAATATTCCAATTGCCGCAATTTTAAATAATAAATTAATATCCATATTTTTTAACTTCTCCTATATTCTTAAATTAAAATGATTACTAACCCCATACCAGCTATAAGTCCCATTTTCTTATAAAACTTTTCATTTTTGTTTTTTTCAAATTCTGCCTGTTTTATTTGTCTATCTAATAATGAAACTGTAAGGGAAATCTCGCTTAGTTGTCCATCTTTATCAGTTTTCCCAAGCATCTTTCCAAACCCTTTTAATATTTCCTTATCTTCTTTTGTAATACTCATCTCACTAATTTTTATTCCCTTTTCCCATCCTTCTTTCGCTCCATATTTTTCTATGTTTTTTATGATATTATCAAACATTATTCTAATATCAGGACTTGAAATCTCAGCTAGTTCTGAAAAAATCTGATTTATAGGCTCATAAGTAAATCTTATTTTTGTTTCCATGATATTAAAACAATTTTTTATTTCATCTAATTCCTCTAGCCTATATAAATATTTCTTAGAAATTAAAATTCCAATATTAGTAGCGCAGAAAATTATAAAAATTGATATAATTATTTTTATAATAATCATACTAACCTCCTACATTTCTCTATATTCACATTTTGTCTTATCTAAATAGTATTTTTTAGCAAGCATACCTTTTTTCTCTTTTGATAAAACTAATATTCTTTCTATTATTTTTTTATCAATAAGCTTTCTAAGTTCTGGATTTGATTTTATATCTCTTAAAGATTCTCCATGTGCTGTAAAAATACCATTTACACCTGAACACATTGCATAATTTATCGAATCTGCTTCTTTACTTCCTCCTATTTCATCTACAGCAATAACATCTGGAGCCATTGATCTTATCATCATTTTTATTCCTAATACTTTGGGAATATTTTCTAATACATCAGTTCTAATTCCTAAATCTGTTTGTGGTATTCCTTTATACATTGCTGAAATTTCTGAACGTTCATCTATTACTCCTATATTTAAACCTTGTTTTCCATATTCTCCATTACTTATATTTCTTATAATATCCCTAAGAACCGTGGTCTTCCCACTTCCCGGTGCTCCTAAAATTAAAGTGTTATATATTGAATTATTCGATTTATATATGTAATCTAATAAAAAGTTACTACTTCCCTTTATTTCTCTAGCTATTCTAAAGTTTAAACTATATACATATACTATATTTACAACTGCATCATTTTCTATAGCAACATTTCCAGTAATTCCTACTCTATGACCACCTTTTACAGTAATAAAGCCATTACATATTTGATTTTGATATGTATATATGGAATTTTCTGTTAACTTTTCTATTGTTTTTAATAGGTCTTCTGTCGTAACTATATAGTCTAAAATTATTTCTTGATTTACTAATTTTATTATTATTTTTTGATTTGCTCTTAATCTTATTTCTTCAATAAACTTAAATATTTCTTGATTTAAAGTGCTAGATATAACATTTTGAATATTTTGACTCAAATATTTTAGTATGTCCATTTTTTAGCTCCTTTTATTAATATATATATGCTAAAAAAAATTTTTTAGAACTTAATATTGACGTAGGAGAAAAAATGAAGTAATATTATGTTATATTGATTTAGGGAGAGAAAAGTTATGTATAGAGAAAGAGCTTTTAAAAGAACTATTATTTTTATGAGAATTCGTAGATACTTATTTATTTTTGCATTTGTAATTTTAGGATTAGTTGGTTCATTTATACTTAGTGAATTTTTAACTGATATTGTAGAATTAGAACAAAAAATTGGAAACATGATAATGTTTGGTACTGCTGTTACAATATTTATTATAGGTTTTATTCTTACAAGTGCATTAGAATTTAAAATCCAGCAAGCATATTTAGAAATGAAAATATTAAAAAGACTAAATGTTGTATCTTTTAAACTTAATAAATTATTAGAAAGTCAAGGTATATCTCTTGTAGAAGATTTTGAAAATACTACCGATTTAGTACCCTCAAAAAAGAAACCAAAAATTAAGAAAAGAAAAATTAAAAATGATAAAAATATTCCTGAAAAAAGTTTTGTTGAAAAATTAAAAGTTGATATAAAATAAGATGCCTTACGCATCTTATTTTTTTCGAAAATTTATTGTACGAATAAATCGAAATCTTTGATTATTCTTTATATATTTTTTGTAATAATGCCTCTTCTAATGTTTTAGAAAAATTTATTTTTAATTCTTCTGCTTTTGTATTTACCCATTTAGGAATATTTACTGTTTTCTTTACCAATTCTTTTCCCCACTTTTGAGCAAATAAACTAATATCTACACATATATATGTTTTAAATTTAGATACATAGTTCCAATCTTTAATCTTTAAATTATCTTCCAATTCTTCAAACGTTATATCCTCAATTTTACTTGCATTTGGTATTTTATTGCCTTCTTCAATCTCATCTAGTACTAAACTAGCTATCAAATCCTCTGCCATATACATTGCTTCTTCTAATGTATTTCCACAAGTAGAAGCTGTTGTATTTAATTGTTTTTCAAGGTCTGGAACAAATACAGAATATCCACCTTCTTTTTCTTCATAAAACAATACTGGATAAATAACCTTCATAAATATACATCTCCTTAATTATATTATGCAAGAGGGCTTATTTTAACCCTGCTTGCTTTAGGATATTGTTAAGAGTTCCTATTGGTATATCTCCTTTATGGTTTGGTACAATTATACTTCCGTTTTATCTTATTATGCCTATATATGTAATGTGAACCGTTAGTATGGTGATGATACCAACCTTTGGAGATAATCATTTTCTCTAACTCACGAAAAGTCATAACCATTTCCTCCTAACAATTATATTATACTACGTATAATACGTGTTGTCAATTATATTATATTATTATTTTCTAAAATTGTTAAATTATTCATAAAAATACAAAAAGAAACACCCCAAGGCGTACATTAAAAATTTTAATATCCACTCAGTATGTGTTCCTTTTTAGTATTTTTCCAAGTCCATTTTTTCCATTACGAAGCACAAACAATTTAGTGCATTTTATAAACTGTTAAACCAATCTTTTAAATTTTTACCACCTAAAATACTACTGTCATTCCAAACTATTGACCTATCCCCAGATGGAGCTCCCCAAGGCGAACCTGAAATTGAATTACTAGGCTTATCAATACAAATATATTTTAGTCCCGGACCATTCAATTGAGAAATTGTATTAACACTGCTAGGTATATAAAGATTTTTAACATATGACTCTACAAAAGGATTACCTAATAATTCTTCTATTGAATCAGGTAATTCTAATAAATTATAATTTTTACCCCTAAAACAACAATGAGCTATTTTTTTAATTCCATTTGGAAAATCTGAAGCTGATATATTTTCAGATGAATTATATGAAACCCATATTAAAGTATTATCATCTTTTTTTATCAAACTTTTACCTTGTTGGTTCTTAAATGTATCTATTTTATAATTAGTCCCTTCATTTGTTGAATTTTTCCATTTTAGCTCTACATTATGAGGAAAAACAAGCCCACCCCCAGCAATACTAGAAATATTATTGGGTAAAATTACTGTTTTTAATTTCGATAAGCCAAATAATGAATAATCTTCTAAAACTTGCAAATTATCAGGTAGTGTTATTGAAGTAATAATTGTAGAATTTAAACATTGTTCTCCTATTACTTTTATGTTTTCATCTATAGTAATGCTACTATCAGTTCCTGTAAACATCCTAATTAATTTACCATTTTCTTTTTCATATATTCCTTTTTTGTCAGCTGTATTTGCATACTTTATATTATCTTTATCAACTTCAAAACTTCCATTTATATTTTCTATTGTAGTAAAAGCTGCACTGTCGATAACATTAACGCTAGAAGGTATTTTTATTTCAATATTATCTACATCATTTTTAGTAAAACATCTAACTAAAATTCTATTAACATTTTCAGGAATATTTATAATTTTATTCTTTAATTTATTTGTAAAAATTTCATACACCTTTTTTTTATCTTTATCCATTAAAATAGTTTCATCTTCATTAAATACATACTTATCAGTATCTAATATAACTTCTTCTAAGTTATTATCTAGATAAAATATTTCAGCCCCCAAAGAAGTTACAGTACTCGGAATATTTATTTTTTGTAATAAAGAACATTGTCTAAAACATGCCTGATTAAGAGTAGTTACTCCTTCTGGAATTTCTATACTTGTTATTTTTGAACTTGCAAACAAATATCCAGGAATAACTTTTAAACTTTTAGGTATATTAGCCTCCTTTAAATTCGAGCAAAATCTAAAAGCACAATCGCCTAACGAACTTACAGAATCAGGTAAAACAATTTCTGTAATATTAGTACTTTCAAAAGCACTTGCTCCAATATATGTACACTTAGAATTTTCTATATCATCAAATATTATACTAGTAATCGTTTTATTATTTGAAAACGCATTTGCTTCAATTCTCTCAACTGTAGGTGGAATTATAACAGTAGTTGCATCTACTCCATTAAAAACTCCACTATTTATGCTAGTTACAAAACTAGGTATTGTTATTGTACCATTTTCAGATTTTAAATATTCTAAATTTTCATCTGTAGATTTTAAAGAAACTTTACCTTCTGATATTTCAATATCAAGAGGAACTTCTTTTACTCCTAAATCTTTTGCCCAATCAATTTCTTGTTCTGTTGCTACTTGAGTAATCCACATTTCACCTTTTAATACCAAAAGTTTATCATTATATTTTTCATCAAAATCATCAATAATATTTTTTATAGTTTGCCCTTCTAGAATCTTTCCATCACAATATAAACTTCCCTTATCTGCAAGTAAAGTTTCCACATCAGACTGCTCGTTTAAATAATTTCCTATTGATTTATTTGCTTTATATATTTCTAATTTTTCTAAATATCCTGATATTTCTTCTTTAAATTTAGCTTCTCTTGCTCTTGTTAAAATTCCATTATCACCTACAACCATTGCAATTGTCACACCTGCTAAAATTAACAAAATAATGATAGTAATTACAAGCGCAATCAAAGTAATACCCATTTCTTTTCGGGCAGACACAAGGCCTGCCCCTACACCCTTTGTAATAAATTTGTTCTTCATTTTTTTGTTTCTCCTTTCTTTTTATATATTTTTGTAATAATATATCAATTTAAAAATTGTGTTATACTAGCGCGAAGGGATTTCCATCTATTTTTTCAGGTTGTTCGCTGTGGGGACCGATGAGGGCTGTTTAATGCGAGTAGCATTATTACAGCACCATTATACAAGAACAACAGTGGACTTTTTTAATTTCAAACTATAAAAACTAATTGCAAAGTCCACGCCCGTTGTTCGTCCGCCAAAATTTCATAGAAATTTTGTGTGGATTGATTCGAGCAAAGCGAGTTTTCTAAAATAGGAAAGTTTTACTTTCCTATTTTAGAAGAACAACAGAAAAAATAGATAAATCCCTGGGAGCGATTGTCAAACGAATAAAAATATCTTTGTATAGAACATCAAAAAAAGCCTACGGATTTTGCGTATCACAAAACCCATAGACTTTTTAATCTATGTTACCCTTATATTATTTAAACAACTATTTGTGTGTGTGTGTGTGTGTGTGTGTACTCTCACAAGGCTTTCAGCGTTTTTCATTTGTATTTCCTCCCATAAATTTATATAACAATATTAAAACTTGTCAAATATGAAGTATTTACAATTATTATTATTCATCTGTTGTATTATTATCTTCTCCACTATTATTACTATTGTTTGTATTATTGTTATTATTTGTATTATTTTGATTATTGCTTTCATCCAATTCTTCATCAGATTTTTCAAAAGATGCTAATGTATATTTTTCAGTATTTTCATCAAACTTAAATGTATATTTATATACTTGTAATGAGTCAAAATCTTTAATAGTTGAAGCTAATGCATCATTATTATATCCATCAATGTCTGAATCACTATTTGAAAGTACTGCTTGCTTAAAAGTATCACTTGTTATTGCAAGGACATTATTGTCTCCTGTAAGCATTTCACCATTATATTCTTTATTTGAAAAATTATATCCTGAATAGAATTGATATCCCATATTGTTTTGATCATCTATTGAGAATGTCTTTATAAATACAGGTATTACATATAATTCTAATCTATCATTATACTTAATAGCTTTTGTCATTAATTCATTTACTAAAGATGGCTCTTGTACATTTATATCATCTTCTATTATTTCATATACTTCATTTTCTTTATTATATATATATCTATCAATTGGATATTGATCATCAAAATTACTATCATCAAATAATTTTAAATCTACATATTCTATATTATTTGTATTTCCAAAAATTTCATTTAAGTATTTATCAACTGTTTCTTTTGAAATTGTTCTTACATTATCCTCTTCTTTTATCTCAGAATCTGTTACTTTAGAAATTGCTAGCTTTAATTTTAATTCATTTGAAATATTATTTTGATTAAATTCTCCTGTTTTATAAATTGCATATTTAATAAAACTTTCTTGATTTCCTATTAAATTAAATACATTTTTCACTTCAGGACTTGTTAAATCAATTTCTTCTCCTTCATCTGACACATCTTCTCTTACAATTGCATTATCCATAACTTCATTATCATTACTTGTATTTGTAGCAGTATTAGATAATTTTATGTTTGTACTAGTTCCTTTTCCAGATTGTGTTGCTAATATAATTACACAAGTAATTATAATTCCAATTATTAATGCAAAAAAGATAATTATTGCAACTAGCGGAATACCTGATTTTCTCTTCATATTTACTACCTTTCCTTTCTAAGGCAAATCTGGTTGGAAAAGAATTAAATTTTGGCTAGGAAAACGAGTTTGAAATTTATTGAAAAGTACTTTTTGTACGCCTAATTAAATTTCAAATGAAGTTTGACAACGCCAAAATTGTAATTATTTTTCAACCTTTTATTCCTCCTCATTTGTAATAAAAATATTATATACATAATAAATTTTATTTTCAATAGATTTAAATGTAATTTTTGCATAAAATTGATTTTAATGCAATTTCTAAATCAATTTCTCCGTAATTTATATTTATAGTCCAACTCACTTAGCTCTTTTAATATTCTTTCTAATTCTTGAACTTTAAAATCATTTGCCTGTTTTCTATATTTTGAAATTAAAAACATTTGATTAGGCTTTAAATCTAAAGTAGTAGCTATATCTTTATTATATTTTAAAGCTAGAGAAGTTAGATAAATTTTTTTAAAATGATTATATAGAGTTATCAATATTTTAGGTAAAGGTTCTTTTTGATATATCAAATTATCTAATGTATTTAATGCTTCATCTATTTTTTTTGCCCCCAAGTAATCTGTTAAATTAAATATTACTGCTTGAATTTGTTTTGTAGCTAAATTATCAATATCTTCTTTTTTTATTTCTCCGCCTTCACCTGCAAATTCTATTAATTTTCTTATTTCATTTATTAAATCTTGCATATTAGTTCCAGAAACTTCTATTAAATACATTAAATTGTTGTCTGAAATATTTACTTTATATGCTGAGCATATTTTTTTAAGTCTTTGTTTTATTTGAGGTGGCTTTAAAAATTCAAAATTAACTAAACAAGCTTTTTTCTCTAATAGTTTATAGAAACTGTATTTATTTACATCATTTTCTATAAAAATAATAATAGACGTTTCTTTTATTATGTCCATATTTTCTTCAATAAATTTCATTAATTTTTCTTTTATTACTGCATTTTTGTTTTCTTTTTTAAAAAATCCAGAATCTCTTATTATTATTAACTTTTTATCAAAACCAAAAGCTGGAGTTTCTATACTTGGAATTATTTCATTTAAATTCGTTTCATCAATTAAAATATAATTTATTCCTAATTGTAAGTCACCAAAAATCTTTTTTATTTTTTTTACAGATTCTTCTAATAGAAATCTATCTTTTCCCCAGAAAAGATAGATTGGACTTAAGCTCTTTTCATTTAATTCTTTTTCTAAAGTTTCAAATGACATAATATATCTCTCCTGTTATAATTTTTCTGCAAATCTTGCTGAATGTGCATGGCATATTCCTATTGCCATACTGTCAGTTATATCATCTAATTTAGGAATCTTATCTACTTTTAATATAGATTTTACCATTTTTTGAACTTGCATTTTATCTGCTCTTCCATATCCTACTACAGCTTGTTTTACTTGAAGAGGCGTATATTCATATGTTGGAATATTCTTTTTATATCCTACAGTAAGAACTATTCCTCTTGCTTGTGCAACATTTATAGCTGTCTTTATATTTTGATTAAAAAATAGCTCTTCTACAGATATTGCATCTGGTTTATATTTATCAATTATCATTTCCAAATCATCATATATTTTTGCAAGTCTTTTAGGAAAAGACTCTCCAGCTTTTGTTAAAATTGCTCCACTATCAATTAAAGTAAATTTATTTCCTACATAATCTATTATACTATATCCAGTTATTGCAAACCCTGGGTCAATTCCTAATATTCTCATTTTTATTTTTCATTCTCCAATTCTAATTTCATTATTTCAGATACACTCCAAGCTTGAGCAACTGTTCCACCTGGATTATATGGTAATTTTGAATCATATAATTCTGAAATATTACCAACAGCGCCACTTTCAAATAAAGCTTTTCTATATACTTTTTTCATTGATTTTATATATTTATTATATTTTTCTTCTAAAATAGCTTTTTCTTTTTTATCTTTTTCTGCATCTATAATTTTCTTAAAACTTTCAACATATAATCCTATAAGCCATGGCCAAGTAACACCTTGATGATAAGTCATATCTCTTTTAAAACTATCTCCTTCATAAACTCCAACATATAATTTATCTTTTTTAGAAAGTGTAGATATACCATATTTAGTACAAAGTTCTTTAGTAACTGTATCAAAAATATTTTTGGCCTTATCAGATGAAGGATTAATTACTGGATATGTTAAAGATAATGAGAATAATTGGTTTGGTCTTATTTTATCGTCTCCTAATACATCATATAAACATTTTTTCTTTTCATTGTAAAATTTCCTATTAAAAGCTCTTTTTACTTTTTGAGATAATTTACTCATATCCTCTTTAGTTTCTTTATCATCAAATTTATCAGATAAAAACTCTAATATCTTTATACTATTATACCAAAGGCTATTTATTTCAACAGCTTTACCACTTCTAGGAGTAACTGCCATTCCATTTACTTTAGCATCCATCCAAGTAAGCTGAGTATTTTCCGTTCCTGCTGAAACTAGTCCATCTTCATCCACATAAATATTACTGTTTTCAAAATCAATACCTTTTTGAAACATCTTAACAACATTTTTTAATATTTCATATAGGTTAATTTTTATAAACTCATAGTCACCTGTATATTCTATATATTTCATAACTTGTTCAAACAATAATAAAGAACTATCAACACTATTATATAAGGGTCTACTATCATATCCAGAATATCCATTTGGAACTAGTCCAAATTTAATATCTCTAGTAAACATTAATAAAATTTGTTTAGCAATATCATATCTTTTCGTTTTAAGTAAAAGCCCTTCAAAAGATATTAATGTATCTCTTCCCCAATCTAAGAACCAAGGGTATCCCGCTAAAATTGTATGAAGTGCAAATTTAGGTCTATAAACAACAAATAAATCAGAAGCTATAATTAAAGTTTTTATAGTTTCATTTCTTTCTTTTTCTTCTTTAGTTAGTTTATCTTTTTCTATCAAAAGTTTTGAGTCTGAAATTATTTTTTCTAATCTTTTTTCTTCGTGTTTCATTATCTTTTTACCATCTATTTCTTCAATAGTTGCTTCTAATGAACAAACAAAAGTAAATTCTTTAGACTCATTTTTATTTAATTCAATCTCATATCTTCCAGGAACAACTAAATTTTCTTCTGGCTGAAAACCTCTTTTTTCTTCTTGAATATAGTATATGTTTCTAAACACATCATTTTGATGTTCTATATATTTTCCCTCTTTTAAAAACATATATATAGGAGATATTTTATTTCCATCTATTGTAACCCTTACTTTATTTCCATTAATAGATTGATGTACACTATATTCATGATTATAATTGTCACGATGGAAATCTCTATAATTCATAATTGGAGTTACTTTAAAAATAATGTCTTGATTGCTTTTATTTTCTACTTTGTAATGTACGCACACAGTATTTTGACCATATACCATTACTATACTTTTAGTTATCTCTACACCATTAGTAGAAAAATTATAAGTAGGATAATATTCTTTTTCAAAGCTATCTAAGTTTTTATATCCTTCAGATATATAATTTCTTCCTACATTTGTATATAAAATTTCTTCTTTATTAGTATCTTTGAAAAAAATTGCTTCATCCACTTTTGATAAAATTACAAATCTTCTACCTGGTGGCATAAGTGATGCGACTAGTAATCCATGATATTTTCTAGTATTTGCACCTATAATAGATTGACTAGAATATCCTCCTATTCCATTTCCAATTATCCACTCTTTTTCTAATCCACTTTTTATTTCAATATCTTTCTTTTGTACTTTCATTTAATTTTCTCCTATTTCTTTTCTATTTTTTCCATTTTTTTGTACATTTTTTGATTTTCTTTTTTCTTTTCATCACTTGTTTGTATTGCTTCTATTCTATCTCTATATTTTTCATTAAATTTGCTCTTTCTTCTATTTCCTTCAATTTTAGCTTTTGTCTTTTCTCTTTTTTCAATCTCTTTTTTAAATACCTTATTTCTCTTTTTATCTTTTTTCTTTTCATCTACTAAAACTGAATTTACAAGTAAGTATTGAGGTGTAGCTTTTTTATCTCTAAATTTCAAATCATTACATATTAATTCCATAATTGTAATTGCAATACTATCTGGATTATGTCTTATAAAATCTCCATCTATCATAGAAAGATGTTTTTGAATAATTTTTACACCTTTTTTATTTGCTTTTGCTATATCCTGTTCTACTATATCTGAACCTTCTTTATTATATTTTCTAACAAATTCAGGAACAATTTCACCAGTATCTGCTAAACAATAATCTATAATATCTTTTCCTGTATGATCAAATAATGCGTCTAGATGATCAGAAATTGAATAATTATCAGTTTGTCCTGGTTCTGTCATTAGATTTGATATATATATTTTTAAAGCTTTACTATCTTTTATTGCTTTTGAAACATTTTTTACTAATAAATTTGGTAAAACATTAGTATATAAACTTCCAGGTCCAATTACTATACAGTCAGCATCTTCTATTGCTTCAATAACTCCAGGAGCAGGTCTACAATTTGAAGGGCTTATATATATTCTATCTATTTTAGTAACTTTATCATATACAACCTCTGGTATTTTTTCTTTATTTTCAACTACAGTTCCATCTTTAAGCTCTGCACAAATTGTAATTTCATCTAGAGTAGCAGGTAATACTTTTCCAGTGATATTTAAAATTTCTGTGCTCTTTTGTATGCCTTCTGAAATATTGACAAACATTTCATTCATAGCTAAAAGATAAATATCTCCAAATTTAATACCTTTTAGTTTTCTATTTTTGAAATCCCAATTCATTAATTTTCCCATTAATTCTTCTTTGTCTGATAAAGCAACTATACTTTCTTTAATATCACCAAAAGGTAACATATTTAATGCTTTCCTTGATTCTGTTTCTACTTCTCCATAATCTGACATTGTTACTATAGCTGTAATATTATTCGTATATTTTTTTAGACCTTTTATTACTGTATTTAAGCCTGTCCCACCACCAATTACAACTACTTTTGGACCTTCATTAAACATAGTCTTGTTGAAAATTAAACTTTTCATATTTTCTTCTGCTTTTTTACCTTTTTCAGTAGTTGAATTTGCTTCAATAAAAATTTCTAATGTTCTTTTTTGAATAAATATAATTCCTATTATTACAAAAGAAAAACCAAATACAAAACTTCCAACTATTTCTATAATATCAATTGGTTTTAAAATTTTCTCATCTAATATATTTGCTATTGAGAAACATGTTAATACAATTCCTAATAATATTAATAAAATCCATCTTTTTATTTTAGTTTTTGAGTTAAACCATTTAAAAAAACCATTCATTTTAAAAATTCGTCCTTTCTATAACTTGTCCTTTACTTTTTGTCTTTTGAACTATTATTAAAATTATTCTCCTAAAACTAGTACTTCTAACTTTAGATCTTTATCCTTTTCCTTTTTTACTTTTTGTTTAATATATTCTATTAAATCTAATATATCTTTAGCAGTAGCATTATCCTCATTTACTATAAATCCTGCATGTTTTGTAGATACCATTGCTCCACCTATTTTATAACCTTTTAATCCTACTTCATCTATTAGTTTAGCAGTTATAAAATCTTCTCCTCTTTTGAAAATACTACCTGCATTTGGCTTATCAAGAGGTTGTTTTTCTCTTCTTGATTTATTAAATTCATTTATTTTTTCTTCAATTTCTTTTGTTTCTCCATGTTCAATTTTAAATTTTGATTCTATTATAATCCAATCCTTTTTTGAAAATATACTTTGTCTATAATCGAATTCATGTTCTTTATTGTCGATTTCTACTAAATTATAATTTTTATCTAAATATGTTGTAGAAATTAAAATATCTTTTATTTCTCCTCCATAAGCACCTGCATTCATCTTTACAGCTCCACCTACTGTTCCTGGGATTCCTGATAAAAATTCATAGTTTTTTACACTATTTATGCAAGCAAAATGAGATAATAAAGATAAAGGAATTCCTGCACCTGCTATAATCTGATTATTTTCTATATCTAATTTTTTAAAGTTTAATTTTATTACAGCTCCTCTAAATCCATCGTCTTTTACGATTAAATTTGTTCCATTGCCTATAATAAATGTTTTTATATTACATTCTTTGGTAAGTTTTAGAACATCTATTAATTCTTTAGTAGTTTCCACTATAATAAAGAAATCAGCTTTTCCACCTACTTTAAAAGAAGTATGTTTGCTCATTTCTTCATCTTTTAAAACTCTATCCTTATCAATTATCTCTACTATTTTTTTATAAAACATAAATATTCCTTTCAAATATTCTTATTGCTCTAAACTTGTATATAATGTTTTACCAGAACGTTTTGATTTCTTCGCCGTAATATTATATGCTGCTCCTGTACTATATTTTACAATATATTCATCATTTGAAACTTCTTCAATTCCAATTTTCTTTAAATCATCTTTATTTAGCTTTAACCATTGCTCTTCTTTGGCTTTTCCATTATTACTAGATGAATTAATTTCTATTGAAGAAGTCAGATTATTTCCATTCATATCTTCTGAAATTGTTACATTGTCTGAGAAATTATCCGTACCTATTAAAAATTCTTCAGTACCTGTTTTCTTATATTTAGTATATTGTTCATATATAGCATGTGATACCATTTTTAGTTCTGATAATTGTTTTCTTTCTATTGAAAAGCTAGTATCTTGTAAAGCAAAATTTATAGATACTCCTGCTAATATCAATAAAACGATAATTGTTATTATCAAAACTATCATTGTTACACCATTTTCTAATCTTATCTTTCGCATATTTTTCTCCTTATTCTTTAATATCCTTTATCTTTACATCTTTTTTATGTTCGATTTTCTCCCAAGTTGTATTAGGTTTTATAATACATTTAATATTAATAACGACCCAAGATCCCATAAATACTGGGAATAAAATCAACCCTTTTAACATTGGTCTGATTTTACGTTTTTCTATAATAAGAATTAGTAACGCTGTAATAATTGGAACAATACAAGTTGAAATTATATATTTAAAATAATTAAGAAATAAATCAACTGTACTCATTCCATCTGCTAAATAAATTATAGTATTTACACCTAATAGTAGAAATGTAATAAGCATCATAGGAATTCCTAATATATATAAAAGTCCATCAAAGTTCATTAAAGTTCTATTTTCTACTACACCTTTGGCTAAATCATTTGTATAATATTTCATACATTGAAGATGTCCCACAGTCCATCTACTTCTTTGAGACCAGCTTTGTTTAAACTCTACTGGCTGTTCATCGTAAACAATAGCATCTGTAGCCCAACCAAGTTTTCTTCCTTGAGCTATGTTTTTAAGTGAAAATTCTATATCCTCAGTTAAAGTGATTGTATTCCAACCTGTTTTTTTAACCAAATTAAAATCAACCATAAATCCTGTACCATTGATAAGTGGTGATAATCCTAAATTATATCTAGCTAAATGATAAAACCTATTCATTGTCCAATAGAAAATAGCATATCCTGCAGAAATCCATGAATCTGCTGGATTTTTTATATCTCTATAACCTTGAACAACTTCTTCACCTTGACAAAGTTTTTTATTCATTGCTTTTATAAAATTCTTATCTACAACATTATCAGCATCAAATACACAAAAAGCATCATAATCAGCATCTTCTTTTATTTTCTGGTTTAAAAACCATTGCAACGCATAACCTTTTGTTTTCCTTTTCTCATCTGTTCTTACATATACTTTAACACCCTTTTCTTCTGCAATCTTAGCCGTATCATCAGTACAATTATCAGCAATTACATATATATCTAATAATTCTTTTGGATAATCTTGTTCATTTAAACTATCAATTAAATTTGCTATTACTTTAGATTCATTATGTGCAGGAATAATAGCCATAAATTTATGATTCTTATTTTTTATTAATGGCTTTTCTTTAAATTTTATTAAAGCACATGCACTAATAATTAATTGATAAAGCCAAAATATTACAATAATCCATATTAAAGCCTGTTGGAGTATATATAAATATTTCATATTTTACCTCTTTTCCAATTATTGTGGAGCTTTTAATCTTCTACCTTTTCTTTATTTCCTTCTTCATTATTTTCATTTTCTTCGTTATATCTCATAGTTAAATTAATTCTTCCTTGGTTATCTATATCAATTACTTTAACACTAACTTCTTGACCTACATTTAAGAAATCTTCAACGTGTTCAACTCTCTCTTTTGAAATTTTAGAAATGTGTACTAAACCTTCTTTTCCACCTGGTAATCCAACAAATGCACCAAATGTAGTAGTCTTTACAACTATTCCATTATAAATTTTTCCTGGTTCAATTTCAGTTGTTATATCTTTTATAATTTCTAAAGCTCTTTGAGCCATTTCTTGATCATTTGAATAAATGAAAACTCCTCCATCTTCTTCAATATCAATTTTTACACCTGTTTCATCGATAATCTTGTTAATCATTTTTCCGCCAGGTCCTATTACATCTTTTATCTTATCTACACTAATTGTAGTATTAACAATTCTTGGAGCATATTTAGAAACTTCATCTCTTGGCTTAGCAATTTGTTTTAACATTATTTCATCTAAAATATATTTTCTAGCTTTTTTAGTTCTTTCAAAAGCTTCCTCTATTATTTTATATGATAATCCATCTACTTTTATATCTACTTGAATAGCAGTTATACCTTTTTCAGTTCCACCAACTTTAAAGTCCATGTCTCCGAAAAAATCTTCTATTCCTTGGATATCTGTAAGCATTACATAATTATTTTCATCATCTGGATCTGTTACTAAACCTGTAGAGATTCCAGCTACTGGTCTTTTTATAGGAACACCTGCATCCATTAAAGCAAGTGTGCTTCCACAAATACTTGCTTGTGATGTAGAACCATTAGAACTTAAAACTTCAGATACAACTCTTATAGCATAAGGGAATTCTTCTTTACTTGGAATTACAGGAACTAATGCTTTTTCTGCTAAAGCTCCATGTCCTACTTCTCTTCTACCAGGTCCTCTAGATGGTCTAGCCTCTCCTACACTATATGATGGGAAATTGTAATGGTGCATATATCTTTTTGATTCTTCTTCATCTATTCCATCTAAAGTTTGTTCTTCACTTATCATACCTAAAGTAGCCACAGATAAAACTTGAGTTTGTCCTCTTGTAAACATACCGCTACCATGTACTCTAGGAAGTAAACCTACTTCACAAGATAAAGGTCTTATCTCATCTAGTGCTCTTCCATCTACTCTTTTATGGTCATTAAATATAAGTTCTCTAACACATTTTTTCTCTAATTTATAAAAAGCTTCTCCAAGATTTGCAATTTTTTCTTCAGCTTCATCTCCGTATTTTTCTTCTAGATATTCTTTTATTTCTTCTTGCAATTTTGCCATATTGCTATCTACAACAGTTTTGTCTTTATCTTGAACATCTTGTTTTACTCTGTCTTTAAATTCTTTTTCTATTTCATCATATAAATCATGGTCAACATCAAAAGATTTATATTCAAATTTTGGCTTTCCTATTTCATCTTTTATTTTTGAAATAAATTCACAAATTTTTTTAATTTCAACATGAGCAGTTTTTATTGCCTCTAACATTTTTTCTTCAGAAATTTCATTTGCTCCTGCTTCAATCATAGCTATCTTGTCCATTGTTCCTGCAACTGTTAATGTTAAATCAGAAACCTCTCTTTGAGCAACATTTGGATTTATTATAATTTCATCATTTACTATTCCTACATTTACTGCAGCAGTTGGTCCACCAAAAGGAATATCTGAAATTGAAAGTGCTGCTGAAGCTCCTATCATAGCAGCTACTTCTGGTGAATTATCTTGATCTACACAAAGTACAGTAGCAACTACACATACATCATTTCTAAAATCTTTTGGAAATAAAGGTCTTAATGGTCTATCTATAGCTCTTGATGTAAGAATTGCTTTATCACTAGGTTTTCCTTCTCTTTTTTGAAAACTACCTGGAATTTTTCCTACTGAATATAATTTTTCTTCAAAATCTACTGATAATGGGAAAAAGTCAATTCCCTCTTTTGGCTCTTTTGAAGCTGTAACATTTACTAAAACGGCTGTGTCTCCATATCTAACTAATACACTACCATTAGCTAGTCCTGCCATCTTTCCAGTTTCTAATACTAATTTTCTTCCTGCAAGTTCTGTTTCATAAGTTTTAAACATAATTTACCTCCTAAATTCTTTCGAACCTGTGCAGAAATCAGATTTAAAAAAACTTTGTATTCCAATTTCCTTAAATCTAACATCTAGCACCAATTCGAAATTTTTATATTATTTTTTTGTAGGGCAATTTTTATCGCCACTTTCAAAAAAAGCGTAGCTTATAGCTACGCTTTTTTGATTACTTTCTTAAAGATAATTTTTGAGCTATATCTCTATATCTTTGAATGTCTTTTTTAGCTAAATAGTTTAATAAATTTCTTCTCTTACCAACCATTTTTAAAAGACCTCTTCTAGAATGATTATCTTTTTTATGTACTTTTAAATGCTCAGTTAATTCTGTAATTCTTTCTGTTAAAAGAGCTATTTGAACTTCTGGAGAACCAGTATCATTTTCATCTCTTTTATAAGTATTGATAATCTCTTGTTTTCTTTCCTTTGTCATATTTTATCGCCTCCTTAAATCTTAATTAGCCATAAACTGAGAAAAAGTAGCGTTATTATCCTTATTCTAAGTAAATGGTATTTTTAAACAATACTATTTTACTATACATCCATAAAAAAATCAATACTTTAAGCACATTTTATTAAAGTTTTCAACAAACCTTCTAAAGACAATTAAGGTGTATACATAGGAACAACAATGTCTATTTAAGTTAATGATATTTTTTAACCATTAAAGCAGTACAATAATTGATTTTTCATAGCCTTGCTGTCGCAAATTACGAAAAGAATTTTTTATTTGTAATTTGCTCCATATCGCACTCGACCTATGGTCTCGTTTGGTCGCTTACGCGGCTATTTAAAAATCAATTATTGTACTGCTTTTTCAAAATATTTTCTCTTAACCTAAATAGACATTGCCATCCCTATATCTATATTTTTTAAAAAATGTAAATTTATTAATTTTCAACTTGCCAATTTAAAATTGGATAACCAGAATTTATTTTATTGCTATCAAATTTAAAAATATTTTCATCACCATTTAAATCATTTACAAATTCTTCTGACATCATTTCACCAGATGTTTTTTTAATATTTCCATCCAAATCTCCGATTAGAGCCTCCCAAAATTTTTTCCATTTCTAGATAATAACAATTGGAGCAACTTGAATATATATAACCACCGATACATCCAATACCAGAATTTACTTCACTTCTGACTTTGCCACAATTATAACAATTATTTATTTTACAACTTGAAGCTCCATCACCACAAATTCCTCCTCCATCTGTCCATCTTACATAAACATATCCACTATTATAACAAAATTCTATTAATCCTTTTCCAGCTAATTGACCAACAATTCCACCTGCTTGTGTTATCTTAGAATTACCTCCATCCCAAGATATATAACCATTGCCTTTTATGCTTCCTTTATTATAACATTTTTTTACTTTTCCTCTATTACCGCCACAAATCCCTCCTACATAATATTCTTCACTTGTTACATTTCCATTATTGCCACAATTTTCTATTAAACTATCTTCATTTACATTATATCCTACAATTCCTCCACACATATTTTTGTTACCTTTTATATCACCATTATTAATACAATTTAAAATCGTTTCACCCTCATTTCTTGCACATATTCCAGCAACTCCACTTCCACCAGTAATATTTATATTATTTTCGCAATTTTCTATTTTGCCATAATTTTTTCCAACAATTCCAGCTACATTATTTCCATCACTAATATTTATAGTATTACTACTTAATAGTTTTAATTTTTTAACAATTCCTTTATTTACTCCAAAAAAAGCAAGATTTGCACTTCCACTTGTTATTTTCATTCCTGAAATACTATGATTTTTCCCATCAAATGTTCCATAAAATGGATTTTCGTCATTTCCTATTGGTTCCCATTCTTCTGATGAATTTAAAGTAATATCTCCAGTTAAAAAAATATTATAACCTTCATAAGAATTTCCACCATTTACATTATTTCTAAATTCTATTAATTTCTCTGGATTGTTTATTATTAAAATATCATCACTTCTTAAAATTTCTTCATTCTCATCTATATAATATTTTCTCGTCGAACCATTTTTTGTAATACTAACTATGAAACTTTTATCTTCGTTTTCTTCTACTAGAACATTACTATCTGAAAATTCTTTAGTTAATTCCTGTTCAAAATTTTCTTTAGATAAATAAGTATAATCATCATCTATTATTCTACTAGAAATTATTGCTATTCTAATTTTTTCTTTATCTCCACTTATATCTGTTTCTTCTTTAGCATTTCTAGCCCTTGAAAGTATTCCATTATCACCTACTACCATAGCAATCGTCACACCTGCCAAAATTAACAAAATAATAATAGTTATAACTAATGCAATTAAAGTAATACCTCTTTCTTTTTGGGCAGACACAAGGCCTGCCCCTACACCATTTGCAATCAATTTGTTCTTCATTTTCTTTTGTTTCTCCTTTCATTTTTTCTTATATATCTTTTGTAATAATATATATCAATAAAAAAATTATATTACACTAGCGCGAAGGGATTTCCATCTATTTTTCAAGGTTGTTTGCTGTGGGGACCGATGAGGGCTGTTTAATGCGAGTA
>CANQZP010000012.1 GCA_947628395.1 uncultured Clostridia bacterium | reverse complement strand
TTCTTAATAGTTCAAAAAGAGGGTAACAGAGAGGTTTCAAGAAATGTTGCACATTATAATCTTCAAATGATAATTGCAATAGGATTTAAAGTAGATAATGAAAGAGCAGTTCAATTTAGAAAATGGGCAAATCAAATAGTCAAAGACTACACAATAAAAGGTTGGGTAATGGATGATGAAAGACTAAAAAATGGTGGCTCAATTCTAACCGAAAAATACTTTGAAGAGCAATTAGAACGTATAAGAGAAATACGAATGTCAGAAAGAAAATTTTATCAAAAAATAACTGACATTTATGCAACCTCTATTGACTATGACAAAACAGCAAAGTCAACGATTAGATTTTTTACGTCAGTACAAAACAAGTTACATTATGCAGTATCTGGAAATACAGCAGCAGAAATTATTTATAATAGAGCAGACCATAAAAAAGAGAATATGGGATTAACTACTTGGGAAGGAGCACCAAGTAGCAAAATACATAAATATGATGTAGTTGTTGCTAAAAATTATTTATCTGAAAATGAAATTGCTCAGTTAGAAAGAATGGTATCAGCATATTTGGATTTAGCAGAGATGCAAGCTATGAGACATATTCCTATGACAATGGAAGATTGGGAAAAAAGGCTAAATGGATTTTTAACATTGTGGGATCATGAGATTTTAAAGGATAATGGAAAAATATCTGCAGAAATGGCTAAACTTCATGCTGAAACTGAATTTGAAAAATATAGAATTGTACAAGATAAAGTTTATGTTTCTGATTTTGATGAACTTTTGATGCAATCCAAAGATATAAACAATAATGAAAATAAAAAAAATAGTTGATTTGTTGAAATATAAAAATATTAATTTTTATTGATAAATCAATAGTTTGAGAGAAAATGCTGTGTGCCGATAAATTGATTACTCAGAGAAGGAAAGGTACCAAAAACAAATTGAGAAAGATAAAAATAAATTTGATGAAAATAGTAAAAGAGATTATATAAACACAGCAATTAGAAAAAGTAATATAAATTTTGATCAACAAATTGATTATTCAGGAAAGATGATTACTCTTATAACATGTGGCTCAAGTAGCAAAGGAAGAATTATTGTTAATGCAATTGAAGAAAAATAAAATTAAATACATTATATTAAAAAATGAGGAGATAATAATATTAAAATAAAAAAGGATGATTATTAGAGAGATTGCTATACATATTATTAAATTATTATAAGGAAAGTTATGACTAGAGAAAAATATAAAAAAGCAATTTCTAAAAATATAGTTTTAAAATTATTGTTATTAATATTAATAATAACAATTATTATATCTTCATATTTTATGATTAATAGATATAAAAATCATGAAGAAAGTGAAGCTTTGAAAAACTTTATGGTGGATAATAATGTAATAGAAAATACTGTTATAGGAGAACCTGAAGAAACTAACATTCCAAAGACTGATAGGATGATAAAATTAGAAGCTCTGCAATTAGAAAACTCTGATATAGTTGGATGGTTAGAGATTTCTGGAAGTAATATAAGTTATCCAGTGCTTCAAGGTACAGATAATGATTTTTATATGACACACAATTATAAAAAAGAATATTCATCAGAAGGTTCTTTATTTTTGGATAAGGATTATAATTGGGAAGTACCTAGTACAAATTTACTGATTTATGGTCATAATAATAGAGGTACAAATGAAATGTTTTGTCAACTTTTAAATTATAAAGACGAGAGCTATTATAAAGATCATAAGAAAATAAGATTTACAACAGTAAAAGAGGATGCAGAATATGAAATAATTAGTGTGTTTTTGTCAAGAGTCTATTATAAAAATGAAAAAGATGTGTTTAGATATTATTATTTTATAAATGCTAATAATGAAGATGAATTTAATTATTATATAGAAAATTCTAAAAAGGAAAGTTTATATGATACAGGTGTTAGTGCCGAATATGGAGATCAGCTTTTAACATTATCTACATGTGAGTTTTCAAGGCAAGATGGAAGGTTAGCAGTTGTAGCTAAAAAGATAAAGAATAATTAAAAAAAGGAGTGATGGAATATGGAATATACTTTTGAAACAGAAAATACTTGTGCTAGAAAAATAAGATTTAAATTAAATGGAAATGTAGTAACTGATGTTGAATTCCTAGAAGGAGGTTGCCCTGGAAATTTACAAGCTCTTCCTAGACTTGTTGAAGGAATGACTGTTGAAGAAATTGAGAAAAAAATTGGTGGGATTAAATGTGGTAGAAGGGGAACTTCTTGTGCAGATCAATTAGCTCGAGCTGTAAGAAAAGCTTATGATAAATCTAAGTAGAAATTAATGTGTAAAGGGTATGGTCAAGCCCTATCTTCTCTGAATATATACAAAATATGGAGGGATTAGTGTCCATCCTATTTTGTATTTTTCTTTTATGTATATAAATTTTATTGACAAATTTTCAAGAAAGTGATTATATTTATATAGAGTTTATATTAAATGATGAGAAATTTTGCTGAGAAGGAGTATTGATATTTGGAAAGGTATGAAGAAATAGAAAAGTCTATTACTACTAGTTATCGAAAGCTAATATGGGCAAAGTTCGTAAAGGCAATTCAAGATTTTGATATGATACAAGATGGTGATAAGATTGCAGTATGTATATCAGGTGGAAAAGATTCTATGCTTTTGGCTAAATGTTTTCAAGAAATTAAAAAGCATAGAAAAAAGAATTTCGAGTTGAGTTTCATATCTATGAATCCTGGGTATAATGAGATTAATAAACAAAAGGTTATTTCAAATGCGAATATATTAAATATTCCACTTATAATGTTTGAGACTCCTATTTTTGATTCTGTGGAGAGAATTGAAGATCATCCTTGTTATATTTGTGCTAGAATGAGAAGGGGTTATTTATATGAAAAGGCTAAGGAGCTCGGGTGTAATAAGATTGCTTTAGGTCATCATTTTGATGATGTTATTGAAACGATTTTAATGGGAATGCTTTATGGGGCTCAAGTTCAGACTATGATGCCTAAAGTTAGAAGTACGTCTCATCCTGGAATGGAACTTATTAGACCTTTATATTATGTAAAAGAAGAAAGTATTATAAGTTGGAAAAATAAAAATAATTTAGAGTTTATACAGTGTGCTTGCAAAATTACAGAAAAGTCCCATACTACTGATGATGTGGGTTCTAAAAGAGAAGAAATAAAAAGGTTAATAAAAGATTTAAAAAAAGTTTATGATAATGTTGATATGAATATTTTTAAGAGTGTTCAAAATGTAAATTTAGATACTATAATTTCTTATAGGAAAAAAGATGAGTTTCATCATTTTTTAGATGATTATAATAATAAAGAGGAGGTTTTATAATGGAAATTTTATTAAAGGTAAATGGTATGATGTGTGAAGGATGTGAAAATAGAGTACAAAATATTTTAAAGGATATTGATGGTGTTGAAAGTGTTGTTGCAAATCATAGTGATGGGTCTGTAAGGGTTAGTACAAATGGAAATGTTGATAAGAATGTATTGATAGAGGCAATAGAGGATATTGGGTATGAAGTAGAAAAATAAGAAAGGTATATATTCTGATATGAAAAAAATAATTTTGTCTATTGACGGAATGACTTGTTCGGCTTGTTCTTCAGGCTTAGAGAAGTATTTGAATAAGCAAAATGGTATAAAAAATGCTAGTGTTAATCTTGTAATGGCAAATGCTTCTATAGAATATGATGAAAAAATAGTAACTAGAGATAAGTTAGATGAATTTGTAAAAAAAGCAGGTTTTAAGAGCCTTGGTGAATTTAAAGAGATAAGAAAAGATTCTAAAAGTAAAATACAAAAGCTTATATTTATTATATTTACTGTGCTTGCAATTTTACTTATGTATGTTTCTATGGGACATATGATAAATCTTCCTACAATTGATTTTATTAGTCCTCATACTCATGTTACTAATTATATGATTTTTTTACTAGTTATTACTATTGCTTTTTTAGTTTATGGTTTTGATATTTTAAAAAATGGTTATAAAAATTTAATTCATGGTACACCTAATATGGATACATTAGTTTCAATAGGTGTTTTGGCTAGTTTATCTTTTAGTATTTTTAATATGTATAGAGTTTTTGCAATAGATACTCATTATGCTTCTAGTCTTTATTTTGAATCTGCTGCAATAGTTATTTATTTTATCAAACTTGGTAGATATATTGATGGTATAAGTAAAGATAAGACGAGGGAGGCTATTGGAAAATTAGTAGAGATAACTCCTAAGTTTGCTGTTGTAAAAAGGGATGGAATTGAAAAAAAGGTAACTATAGATGAGGTAAATAAAGGTGATACAGTAGTAGTAAGACCTGGCGAGAAAATAGCTGTTGATGGAGTGATTATTGAGGGAAGTGCACATTTAGATGAGTCTTTTATTACTGGTGAGAGTAAACCAGTTGCTAAGCAAGAGGGGGATACTGTTGTATGTGGCAGTATCAATTATGATGGTTATTTAGAGTATAGAGCTGAAAGAATAGGAAAAGAGTCTACTATTTCAGAGATTGTAAGACTAGTAGTTGAAGCTGCTGGTACTAAAGCTCCTATTGCTAAGATTGCTGATAAAGTTTCTGGTGTATTTGTTCCTGTAGTTATTTTAATTAGTATTATTAGTTTTTTTGTATATGTTTTTTTAGGTCAAAGTATAGAAACAGCTCTTACTTCTTTTATATCTGTATTAGTAGTTGCTTGTCCTTGTAGTTTAGGGTTAGCTACACCTTTGGCTATTGTAGTTGCTGAGGGACTTTGTGCTCAAAATGGAATATTGGTAAAAAAGAGTGAAGTTTTGGAGAATTGTAAAAAAGTAAATACTATTGTTTTTGATAAAACTGGTACATTAACTTATGGAAAATTAAAGATTTCTAAAATTATTAAATATACAGATATTCTTGATAGTAGATTATTACAAGTAGTTGGAAGTATTGAGAGTAAATCAACTCATCCTATTGGAAAGGCTTTTACTGATTATTTAGAGGAGAAGAAACTAGATAAATTAGAAGTTTTAAGCTTTGAAAATATTGCAGGACTTGGTATTAGGGCTATTGTTGATAATGAGGATATTTTGCTAGGAAATTCAAAATTGCTGACAAAATATAATATAAAAAATGAACATTTAGATGATGAAAAGCGTTTAGCAGATGATGGAAATAGTATTGTGTATGTAGTTAAGAATAGAGAAGTAATTGCTATTATTGGTATAAATGATGTTGTTAAAGAAAATGCTAGAGATGTTATTTTTAATTTGAATAATAATAAGATTGAAACTGTAATGCTTACTCGGAGATAATGAAAAGACGGCTGAAAAGATTGCAAATGATATTGGTATAGATAGGGTTATTGCAGATGTTATGCCGAAACAGAAGTCTGAGCTTATTAAAGAGCTTAAAGAAGAGGGAAGAGTCGTAATGATGTGCGGTGATGGGATAAATGATAGTCCTGCTTTGACTGTGAGCGATGTTTCTGTTAGTGTTAATAATGCTACTGATATTGCTATGGATTCTTCTGATGTTATTCTTACTAGAAATGATTTGGGGAGTATTGTTAATTTGATTTATATTAGTAAGAGGACTGTTAGAAATATTAAGCAGAATTTGTTTTGGGCATTTTTCTATAATTTGCTTATGATTCCTATTGCTGTTGGTGCGTTAAGGCCTTTTGGGATTTCTATAAATCCTATGATTGCAAGTTTGGCTATGGTTATTAGTAGCATTACTGTTATTTTGAATGCGTTGAGGCTTAAGAGGATGAAATTGAATTTTTAACAAAAAAATATCCGCTCCCAGGGATTTATGTGGCTTTGTATTAAATTTTCATATTGATTAATTTTTATGGCTTTGCTGTCGCAACTTTCAGATTAAAAAGTATTTCGTAGGGGCGATTATCAATCGCCCGTGCTTCGAAGAAAATGCGAAATACAAAAATATCTGTAAGTTGCTTCAATCGCACTCGCCTGAAAAATCAGGCTCGTTTGGTCGCTGCGCAGCCATTAAAATTTAATTCAATATGAAAATTTGGCTAAATACTGCTGAAATCCCTTCGCACTACTTTAGAAAAAATATATAATATTGACTTTGTATATTTATTATTATATAAATTAGATAATATAAAATAATTTTAGAAAGGATGAGTAAAAATGGAAAAGGCTAAAGTTTATTTTACGAGGGAGCTTACTCCTGAGAGTGTTGTAAAAATGTATAGGACTTTGAATAAGGAGCTACCTGGAAAAGTGGCTGTAAAGTTACATTCTGGTGAGGAGGGAAATCAAAATTATCTTCGTCCAGAATTTTTGAAAGAAATGATTGAAGCTGTAAATGGAACTGTTGTTGAATGTAATACTGCTTATGATGGTGCTAGAGATACAACTGAAAAACATACAAAGCTTATGGAGAGTCATGGTTGGTCTAAGTATTTTGATGTTGATATTATGGATTCTGAGGGACCAGATACTGTTTTGGAAATTCCAAATGGTAAAGTTATAAAAAAGAATTATGTTGGTAAAAATATAAAAAAATATGATTCTATGTTAGTTCTTTCACATTTTAAAGGTCATCCAATGGGTGGATATGGTGGAGCTTTGAAGCAATTGTCAATTGGTGTTGCTTCTGGAAAAGGAAAGAGGTATATTCATTGTATTGGTAAAGAAAATGGTGCGTATGAAGATATGTTTAATGTAGATCAAATTAAGTTTTTGGAATCAATGGCTGATGCGGCTTCTTCAGTTGTTAAGTATTTTGGTGATAATATTGCATATATTAATGTAATGTGTAATATGTCTGTTGATTGCGATTGCTGCAATGTGGCTGAAGATCCTTGTATGAAAGATATTGGTATTTTGGCTTCACTTGATCCTGTTGCTATTGATCAAGCTTGTATTGATTTAGTAAAGAAATCTGATGATCCTGGTAGAGATCATTTATTGGAAAGAATAAATTCAAGACATGGTACTCATACGATTGATGCAGCTTATGATTTAGGTATTGGAAATAAGGAGTATGAATTGATTGAGGTTTAATAAATATAAAATGAGATATATAATTGTTTAAATTTAAAGGAAGTATTATATTGATAATTACTTCCTTTTATGTTAGGATAAGAGTATCTTAAAAATAAGGAGAGTTTATTTTGGAGAAATTAGTTGTTATTGATGGAAATAGTATTGTAAATAGAGCTTTTTATGGAATTATGGGAAGCAGGATGCTTCAAACTGCTGATGGAACATATACTAATGCAGTTTATGGATTTCTTGCAATTTTATTTAAATTATTAGATGATGTTAATCCTGATTATTTGGCTGTAGCATTTGATTTGAAAGCACCAACTGCTAGACATAAACTTTATGAAGGGTATAAAGCTACAAGAAAAGGAATGCCTGATGAACTTGCTCAGCAGATGCCTATTTTGAAAAATGTTTTAAGTGCCATGAATATTAAAATTATTGAAAAAGAGGGATATGAGGCTGATGATATTTTAGGTACTTTGTCAGTAGTTGGAGAAAAGAAAGGTTTGGAGGTTATTTTACTTACTGGTGATAGAGATGCTTTTCAACTTGCAACTGATAAGGTTACTATTCAAATTCCTAGAACTAAAGCTGGAAAAACTGAAACTGAAAATTTTGATAGAAATAAAGTAATTGAAGTTTATGGGGTAGAACCTAAACAACTTATAGAGGTTAAGGGACTTCAAGGAGATACTTCTGATAATATACCAGGTGTTCCTGGAATTGGTGAGAAAACTGCTCTTTCTATTATAAAAAAGTACAAGTCAATTGATGAGCTTTATAAATGTGTAGATGAAAATACTGATGATTTAAAAGGAAAGCAAAGAGAAAAAATAGTAGAGAATAGAGATTTAGCTTATTTATCTAGAACTCTAGGAACTATAAATGTTTCTTCACCTATTGATACTGATATTGATGAACTTAAAATAAAAAAATGGGATGATCAAAAAGTTTTAGATATTTTTAAAGAATTAAGATTCAATCGTTTTATTGAAAGATTTAATTTGGAAGAAAATAAAGAGATTGTAAATAAAAAAGAAGATTTTAAGTCACAAAATATTGATGATGAAAAATTAAAAGAAGTATTAATTAATGCGGAAGAAAATAAAATTTTATATTTTTATTTGGAATTTAAAAATGATGAAAATTCTATAATTAAAAAGAATGTTAAGTCAATTAGTATATATGATAAGGATAAAAATGTAGTATATTATTATTTAGTTAATAATATTAATATTTTAAAAGACGTTTTTGAAAATAAAGATATTCTTAAAGTTGGTTTTGATTTAAGAGAAGATTATATTGTTTTAAAGGAAAATGGTATTAATCCTAATAATTTTATGTTTGATATCAAAGTTGCAGGTTATTTATTAAATTCTACAATAAATCAGTATAATTTAATTGACTTAGTGAGAAATTATTTACATGAGGATTTAGAGGAATATCTAGGTAATAATAATGAAAGTCAGCAAATGAATTTATTTGATTCTCTAGAAGAATCGAATACAAATAATGAAGTAATGGCAAATGCTTATGCGATTGGGAATTTGCATGAAGTTTTAAAAAATGAGCTTATAAAAAATGATATGTTGAATTTGTTTGAAAAAATTGAAATGCCTGTCCTAGAAGTATTAGCTGATATGCAAATTAATGGTATGTATGTTGATAAAGATGAATTAATTGCTTTTGGAAAGGAATTAAAAGTAGGTCTTGAAGATTTAACTAAAAAAATATATGAGTTAGCAGGTGAAGAGTTTAATATTAATTCTACTAAACAATTAGGTGAGATTTTGTTTGAAAAACTTAAATTACCTGTTGTTAAAAAAACAAAAAATGGTTATTCAACAGATGTTGATACATTAGAAAAACTTCAGGGTGAACATGAGATTATAGAATATATTTTAGACTATAGACAACTTATGAAGCTTAATTCTACTTATGTTGATGGTATGGTTTCATATATTAATAGTAATACAAAAAGGATTCATTCATCTTTCCATCAAACAGTAACTGCTACAGGTAGGATAAGTAGCACAGATCCTAATCTTCAGAATATTCCTACGAGAATTGAGCTTGGAAAAATGCTTAGAAAAGTTTTTAAACCTGCTAATGGATTTATATATTTAGATGCTGATTATTCTCAAATAGAGCTTAGAGTTCTTGCTCATATTTCTAAAGACGAGGCTATGGTTAATGCTTTTATAAATGATGAGGATATTCATACACAAGCTGCTTCTAGGGTGTTTGGAGTTCCAGTAGAAAAAGTATCTAAAGAATTAAGAAGTAGAGCTAAAGCTGTAAATTTCGGAATTGTATATGGAATTAGTGATTTTGGTTTGGCAGGTCAAATTCATTGTTCTAGAAAAGAAGCAAAAAAGTATATTGAACAGTATTTAGAAAAATATAATGGTATAAAAAAATTTATGGATGGCATTGTTGAAGATGCTAAAGAAAAAGGTTTTGTAGAAACTTTATTTAAGAGAAGAAGATATGTTCCTGAATTAAAATCTAATAATTATATGGTCAGAAAATTCGGGGATAGAGTTGCAATGAATACTCCTATTCAGGGAACTGCTGCTGATATAATGAAAATTGCGATGATTGATGTATATAAAAAACTAAAGAAAGAAAACTTGAAATCAATGATTGTTTTACAGGTTCACGATGAGCTTTTATTAGAAGTAGAAAAAAGCGAGCTAGAAGTTGTTAAAAAGATTTTGGCTGAGTCTATGGAAAATGCGGCTAAGTTAGATGTGCCTTTAAAAATAGATATGTCTGAAGGGGATAATTGGTATCAAGTAAAATAACAGAGGGTGGTAAAATAATTGAAAAAGCTAAAATGGGTTATACTTATTATTGTTGTTATTTTAGTAATGATTTTTGCATATAATTTTATAGTAAAGACAGTATTTCCTATAAAATATAGTGAATATGTTGAAAAATATTCAGAGGAATATGATGTGGATAAGTATTTAATTTATTCTGTTATTAAGTCTGAAAGTAATTTTGATGAAAATGCACATTCCTCAAAGAGTGCGATAGGCTTGATGCAATTGATGAAAAATACTGGTGATGAAATTGGTAAAAAAATTGGAATAGAGAATGTAGATTTATATAATGAAGAAATGAATATAATGATTGGTACTAAATATATTTCTGATTTGATAGAAAAGTATGATGGAAATATTAATCTTGCTATTATTGCTTATAATGCTGGTACTGGAAATGTTAATAAATGGATTGAAGATGGAGTAATTAAAGCTGACGGAAGTGATATAGAGAATGTGCCTTATAAAGAAACTAATATGTATATTAGAAAAATTTTGAGGAATTATAAGATATATAAGTTTTTTTATACTAAATAAGGATGGGGTATGATTTTTTACATCTTAATTTATTTATCAATTATATTTTTAATTTATACAAATGCACTTACAGATGCGCCTAATGCAATTTCTACTTTGGTTGGGACAAAAGTTATGAGTTTTAAGAAGGCTGCTATTTGGAGTGCTTTTTTTAATGTACTTGGTATTATTTTTATGTGCTTTGTGAGTTTATCTGTTGCAAATACAATTACCGAGATGGTTAGTTTTACGAATAAGATTCAGGGACTTTGTATTGTTTTTTCTGGGATAATTGCTACTATAATTTTTGCGAATACTTCTATGTTTTTTGGAATTCCTACTAGTGAGACTCATGCTATTGTAGCTGGACTTACTGGTGCTATACTTGCAACTGGTGGAATAGAGAAAGTAAGCATTGATGCTTGGAGTAAAATAGGTATAGGGTTATTTTTTTCTATTGTTGGAACTTTTTTTATTACAAAGATATTTTATAGTATGTTAAAAAATAAACATAGTTTGGAAAAAAATAGGTTTATTCAAATTTTATCGAGTCTTGGTGTTTCGTTTATGCATGGTGCTCAAGATGGGCAAAAATTTATTGGAATTTTAATTGTTTTTTATTGTGTTATGAATGGGTTTGTTATTCCTAAGGAGGTTTTGCCAGAAGATTGTATTTGGATAATTGTAGTTACTTGTATTATTATGTTTATTGGGGTTTCTACTGGCGGTAGAAGGATAGTTGAAACTTTAGGAAATGATTTGACTGTTCTTAATAGAAAAAATGCAGTAATAAGTGATATATCTACTGTTTTTATTTTATTGGTTTCTAGTATAAATGGATTGCCTGTTAGTACGAGTCATGTGAAGACTGTTTCTATTATTTCGTCTACTGAAGAAAAGGTTAATTTTGACAAGTTTTTTGATATTGTTAAGGCTTGGTTTTTTACTTTTCCTGTGTGTATTGGGCTTGCGTTTTGGATAATGAAGTTTTTAATGAGGATTTATATGGTTTAATTTTTACTTATAGTAGTATAATTATTTGAAAATACTTAAAAATAAAGACTTTCTCGGCTCAATACACTCGTTATAGATTCTAAGAAAAATTAAAACGAGCCTCTCGCTGTTCTAGCTTCGCTAGCCATCGCTTCCTCATTTTAATTTTTTAAGAATCTATACACTCATTCCAATCACATTCGAAAGCTTTATTTTTAAGTGATTTTCAAATCTACTATATTAACAGTGTTACCTAGTAACAATTATTTTTATAAAAAAGTATTTTCTTTTTATTTTTTATATGATAGAATAACTAAAAATAATAGAAGTTTAGTATGGAGGTATTGAATATGGAATTTAAAAAGTGTCCTCGTTGTGGTAATTTTTTTGTAACTGATATGCAGGTTTGTGGAAATTGTATTGCTAGTGAGAATTTGGATGTGGCTAAGCTTAAAGGGTATTTTGAAGAATATGGAGCTGGTGCTACGATTCAGGATATTTCTATTAAGACTGGTATTAATTCTAAAAATTTAAATAGATTTTTATTAAATGAAGAGTTTTCTAATTTGGGAAACATTGGCAAAGGTGTAGAAAAAGGTTTATAGTAACGAAAATAAGGGCATGATGGATAGTCATTGTGCCCTTATAATATGTTTGAAAAATACTATTAATAATATAAAACGTGTTTACAAATTTGTTTTTTATAGATATAATTTATAAAGAATATTAAAGGGGAGAAATTATAAATGAAAAAAGTTATGCCTATTATAATGCCAATTATTATTATGATACTTGTGGCTGCTATTTGCGTTAGTTTGTATTATTTTTTTACTCATGAGGGTGCACCTAAAAAAGAAGAAAAGGTAACTGAAAAAGTTATTTCAGATGAGCCTTTATTTTCTAATGAAAATTATCCTAGAGTAGATGCGTCTTTGGCTACTCAACCACTTACAAATGCTTTTATAAAAAATTTTGTAGGAGAGAATATAGATGTAGATAGTATTGAATATTCTAATACACATCCAGCTTATGAAAAATTAATAAATGGAGAAACTGACTTAATTGTTGTTACTCAGCCTTCAGAAGAAGAATTAAAACTTGCTGAAGAAAAAGGTGTAGAACTTGAAGTTATTCCTGTTGTAAAAGAAGGTTTTGTTTTCTATGTTAATAGTCAAAATCCAGTAGATAGTCTTTCTTTAGAGAATATACAAAAGATTTATACTGGTGATATAAGAAATTGGAGTGATTTAGGTGGAGAAAGGGAAGAAATAAAAGCTTTCCAAAGACCAGTAAATTCTGGAAGTCAAACTGGTATGTTAAATTTAGTTATGAAAAATTTAAAATTGATGAATGCTCCTAAAGAAAATTTAGTAGAATCTATGTCAGAAATAATTAATTTGGTTTCTAATTATGATAATGGTAAAAATGCTATAGGATACTCGTATTATTATTATGCAACTACTATGTATGATGTCATAGATAGTGAGGCTGCTAAAGGAATTAAGTTATTAAAAATAAATGATGTTGCTCCAAATTTTGATACTATAAAAAATGGAGAATATCCAATTACAACTGCTTATTATATTGTTATAAATAAAAATGAAAAGGAAAATAGTACTACTAGAAAATTGGTAGATGCTATGTTATCAGAAAGAGGACAAATGGTTGCTAAGGAGGCAGGTTATGTTCCAGTTAAGTAAAAAAACAATTATATTTTTAGTTGTTTTTTCTGTAATTTTGTTAGGAATTACTATTGGTGCTATTATTTATACTAATACTCATGATAGTCAAGATACTTCTCAAGTTATTATTGAAAGTAAAAGTTCAAGTAATGAAGTAGAAGGAGAGAAACTGGTAGATGATGGAATAAATGGAATTAATTTAGATGATAGATATAATGTTAATGATTTGGAAGTGAAAAGTATAAATTATAATTCTTCTGAAAATTCTAAATTAGCTATTGACTATGTGCAAATTTTTGGCTTAAACAATGAGTCTATTCAAGATAAAATAAATAATGAAATTAAAGATACAGTTTTTAAAATGTATACTGATAAAGAATTAAAGGATGCATCAATAAAAAAAATCACTATAAATACATTTTGTGATGCTAATTTTTCAGATGTTTTATCAATAAGTTTTAGTAAATTCATTGAGTATGGTAATGATACCAAGTTTAGTTATGATGGTTTAAATTATAGATTAGATACAGGAGATAAAATTAATTTTTCTGATTTGTTTACTTATAATGCAGCAAAGAAAAATATAATAGCAGAAGCTGCATATAAGCAATTTGCTTGGAATTATGAGGGCGAAGGCTCAGACGGACTTTATAATATGGAAAGAATTAATTATTCGGAATTAGAAGATGATGTATATAACTTTATATATAAATATTCATTAGAGGAAAATCCTAAATTTAGTTTTTCTGAAAAGCAGATTTTTTTATATGTAAATGATATAAGACTTATGATTCCTATGTATGATTGTTATGAAGATATAGCTATATATAATAGATTTAAATCTGAAGAAAATTTATATAAAGAAGATATTTTTGAGCTAGAGGAACTTCCTGTTCTTATGTATTTTTATAACAGAAATTATGGAGTATATTATGAAGATGATAATTGTACTATAGATATAAAAGTTGCTATGGGCATAGAAGGAGATATGTTAGAAGAATGTAAGAAGGTAATAAAAGAACGATTAGAAAGTATTAAAAAAGAGGCTAGTCAAAGTGATAGAGGAATATATTATATTTCTTTTTTGAGTAGTTTTGAAAATAATGATAGTAATAATGTAGAACTTCAGGAATCTTATGTTAAATATTCTTGTACAAAGTCTAATTATAAAAAGTATATTTCGGATGTAATAAAAAAACAGGCAATGGAAAGTCTGGATGAAGATCCAAAATTAACTTTGCAATTTTATATTCTAGATGATAGATATGTAAAGGCTGATAGTGATTATATAAAGCTTAAGGTTTTTGATAAAGAAACTGGAAAAGAAAAGGTTGAAGAAAATCACGAAGAACAACCTATTGAGGAAAATAATGAGATAATTGAGAATAATGAAGAAAATGATAATTATAATACAGTAGGAAATACAGTTGTAGATGATGATAATATAAATAATAGTACTAATAATAACAATAATACTAATGACGTAACAAATGGAATAACAAGTGGTACAGATACTAATAATACTACTTTTGATACTGTTGTTACTGTTGATTAAAAATGGAGGATATATGCACAATTTACTTAAAATTAAGACTTATGCTTTTGTTGGACCTTCTGGTACAGGTAAAAGTTATAGAGCTGGATATGTTGCAAGTAGTAAAAATATAAACTTTATTATAGATGATGGTTTACTGATTAAAGATAATGAAGTGGTTGCAGGTGTTTCTGCAAAAAAAGCACCAACTAAAATTGAAACTGTTCGAAATGCTCTATTTGGAAATGAAGAAAAACGAAAAGAGGTTCAAGATGCTTTAAAAAAGTATAAACCTGAAAGTATTTTAATACTTGGAACTTCTGATGATATGGTTGATAAAATTGCAAGTAATTTGGGATTATCTCCTATTTCTGAAAGAGTTTATATAAATGAAGTTGCAACAGAGGAGGAAATGGAAACTGCAAGAAGGATTAGAGTAACTGAAGGAAAACATGTTATTCCTGTTCCTACTTTTGAAATAAAAAAAGATTTTTCAGGTTACTTATTAGATCCACTTCAGATTTTTAAATCCAAAGGCAAGGATGAAGTGCCTTATATTTCTGAAAAATCTATAATAAGACCTACTTTTAGTTATATGGGAAATTTTACGATTTCTGATAGTGTTTTTAAAGGTATTATTCAAAATGTTGCCTCTAAAACTGATGGGATTTATAAAGTTTTAAAAGTAAGGATTGATAAAACTGATAATGAAGTTGGTGGAGTCATTTTATATATAGAAGTTTCTGTAGAATTTGGAAATAATATAGTTGATACATTAGTAAATTTGAAGAAAAAGATTACTAGAGAGATTGAGAATTTGACAGCAATGTATGTATCTAGAGTAGATATAATTGCTAAAAATATACATTTTAACGAGGAATTAAAATAGGAGGTTATTATGATAGTTGCAGTTGATGGCCCTGCTGGAAGTGGAAAAGGAACAGTTACTCAAATTTTGGCTGATAGACTTAATTTGTGGAATTTTGATACTGGAGCAACATATAGATGTGTTGCTTTAATGACGATTAGAAAGAATTTTAATTTAGATGAAGAGAATAAAATTATTGATGAAATAGATAATTTGAATATTGAGTTTAAAAAAGACAATGGCATTGAAAAAGTATTTTTAAATGGAGAAGATGTTACAAAAGAAATTAGATCAAATGAGGTTACTAAAATTGTATCTCAAGTTTCAGCTATTATTGGTGTGCGTCTAAAAATGGTTGAAATGCAAAGAAAAATGTCAGAGGGAAAAGATGTTATTTTAGAAGGAAGAGACATTGGAACTTATGTCTTTCCAAATGCTGATGTAAAGATTTACTTAGATGCTACTCTTGAAGAAAGAGCTACGAGGAGATTTAAAGAAAATAGAGAAAAGGGGATAGAGTGTACTTATGATGAAGTTTTACAAAATGTTAGCTTTAGAGATGAAAATGATAAAAATAAGCCTATAGGTGCTTTAAAAATGGCTGATGATGCAGTACTTGTAGATACTACTAATATGAGTATTGATGAAGTTGTAAAAAAGATGGAAGAGATAATAAGAGCTGGAGGAAAAAAATAGATGTTTAGAAAAATATGTAGAGCTATTATTAAGTCTATTTCTTATGTAGTTGCAAAAATATTATTTAGAGTAAAAATTGTCGGATTGGAAAATGTTCCAAAAGATTCTGCTGCAATTATTTGTGGAAACCATGTTCATGGGTTAGATGCTCCTGCATTAATTGCTTGTTGCAACCGTAAATTAAGATTTATGGCAAAAGAGGAATTATTTAAAAATGTTGGTTTTAGATTTATAGCTTATGTGTTTGAACTTTTCCCAGTTTCTAGAGATAAAAAGGATACTGAAGCAATAAAGACTTCGTTAAAAATTTTGAAAAAGGGTGAAATATTAGGGATGTATCCGGAAGGGACTAGAAATGGATTGGCAAAAGGAGTAAAGCCTAAAAATGGTGCTATTAATATAGCTATAAGAGCTGGTGTTCCTGTTATTCCTTTTGGAGTTCAAGGAGATTTTAAGCCTTTTAAAAAAGTTATTTATACTTTTGGGGAGCCTATAGATTATTCTGGATTTAAGGATAAGGCTCATGATAGAGAGTTTGTAGATATTTTGACAAAAGAGCTTATGGCGAAAGTAGTTGAACTTAGAGATATAAATTATTCTAAAAAATGATTTTTAAAGTATTGACAATAGGCGAAAAATCTAGTATACTAGTTTAGTACCTTAAAAAAATGTTAAATTTTAAATTAAATAAATATACTTTAAAAGCAAGGAGGGAGTAGAGATGGCACAACCAAAAAGAAGATGGTCTAAAGCTAGAACTGGAAATAAAAGATCAACTTGGAAAATAGAAGAGAAAAATTTAGGAACTTGTTCACATTGCCATGAACCAGTTTTACCACATAGAGTTTGTTCAAACTGTGGATATTATAATGGAAAACAAGTTGTTTCTGTTAATGAGGACTAGAAAAATAAATTTTGAGGTTAGTCGATAATTAAATCGACTAACCTTTTGTTTATTATATAGAAAGAATCGGCTTTAGAAATATAGATTGCTTCGAAGAAGCGGGCGATTAAAATCGCTCCTACAAAGCCTAAAAAAAATATATTATCTATACAATTTTTTAATTTTATTTACTTGATATTTAGTATTAAATAGTATAAAATATTTGAAGGAAAAGAGGTGAGAATAATGCCTAAGCCTGTTGTTGCTATTGTTGGAAGACCTAATGTTGGTAAGTCGACTTTTTTTAATTATATAGTAGGCCAAAGAATTTCTATTGTAGAAGATACACCAGGAGTTACTAGAGATCGTGTTTATGCTGATGCTAATTGGAGAGGTGTAGATTTTACTTTAATTGATACTGGCGGAATAGAGCCTGAATCAGAAGATATAATTTTATCTCAGATGAGAACTCAAGCTAATATTGCGATAGAGCTTGCTGATGTAATTGTTTTTTTGACAGATATAAAACAAGGTGTAACGGCTGCAGATGAAGAAATTGCGATTATGCTTAAAAAGTCTAGGAAGCCAATAATTTTAGTTTGTAATAAAGCAGATAATTTTGGTGAGCCACCTGCAGAATTATATGAATTTTATAATTTAGGACTTGGAACTCCTTATCCTATTTCAGCTACTAATGCTATTGGAATAGGTGATATATTAGATGCAATTTATAATGAATTTCCTGAAGATTTAGAAAACAAAGAGGATTCTGAAATTATAAAAGTTGCAGTAATTGGAAAACCTAATGTAGGAAAATCTTCTTTGATTAATAAAATTTTAGGTGAAGAAAGAGTTATTGTTAGCAATATTGCTGGAACTACTAGAGATGCTGTTGATTCACAATTTGAAAATGAGTTTGGAAAATATGTTTTTATTGATACTGCAGGTATTCGTAGGAAAAGTAAAGTTAATGAAAATATTGAGAAATATAGTGTTATGCGAAGTAAATTTGCTATTGAAAGAGCTGATGTATGTATTATGATGATTGATGCAAATGAAGGTGTTACTGAACAGGATTCAAAAGTTATAGGTGAGGCTCATGAAGCGGGTAAAGGTATTATTATTGCAGTTAATAAATGGGATGAGATTGAAAAAGATAATGGAACATTAGAAAAATATAAAAAAGATGTATATGAAAAATTAAGTTTTGCAAGTTATGCTCCTATTATTTTCATTTCTGCTAAAACTGGACAGAGAGTTAATAAACTGTTTGAAATGATTAATAATGTAGCAAGTCAAAATTCTTTAAGAGTTTCAACAGCTGTTTTAAATGAAGTAATAAATGAGGCAATTGCTGTTGTTCAGCCACCTACAGATAAAGGTAGAAGATTAAAGATATATTATGGTACGCAAGCTACTACTAAACCACCAACTTTTGTTATATTTGTTAATAATAAAGAGTTATTTCATTTTTCTTATCAAAGATACTTAGTAAACTGCTTGAGAAATAATTTCGGATTAGAAGGTACACCGGTTAGAATTATTGTAAGAGAAAAAGGAGAGGAGATATAATATGGCTATTGAAGTTTTTGTTGGAATTATAGCATATTTAATTGGTAGTATAAGTTTTTCTGTTATTTTTACTAAGAAATTTGCTGGATTTGATGTAAGAGACAAAGGAAGTAAGAATGCTGGAAGTACTAATGTACTTAGGACCGCTGGAAAGGGAGTTGCTCTTTTAACTTTAATTTGTGATATATTAAAAGGAGTTGTAGCAATTTATATTGCGAAATTTATTGGAGATATTAGTGATTTTGAACATATTGAAATATTGGTTCAAATTGCTGCTATTTTTGTAGTAATAGGACATACATTTCCGATTTTCTTTGGATTTAGAGGTGGGAAAGGTGTTGCTACAAGTTTAGGTGTTTTGTTTGTTATTAACTGGCAAATTGCTTTAATATGCTTAGTTTTTGCTTTAATACTTATGGTGTTAACAAGAATTGTTTCTATAGGTTCAATTGCTGCAGCAATTTTGTTTCCTGTATTAACACTTTTTATTTCTGAAAATTATATAGAACCAGGAGATTATAAGATATTTGGAATTATTCTTGCTTTAATTGTTTGTTTTAATCATAGAAGTAATATTTCAAGACTTATGAAAGGCAAAGAAAATAGTTTAAAATAAAGGAGATATTTATGAAAAAAATTGGCATTATAGGAAGTGGTAGTTGGGGAAGTGCCCTTGCAATATATTTGTCGAATAATGGAAATAAAGTAAAAATATGGTCATTTGATGAGGAAGAATGTCGTTTAATTAACGAAGAAAAGAAATGTAAATTTTTGAAAGATGCGAAAATTCCAGAAGAAGTTAAATGTTATACTGATTTTAGAGAAGTAATTAATGATTCAGATATATTATTTCATGTAACTCCTTCTAAATTTTTTAGGAATACTGTAAAAGAATATAAAAAATATGTTACTGATCAACCTATTATTATTTGTTCAAAAGGATTTGAATCTGAAACGTTAAAGACTTTAGATGAAGTTTTAAAAGAAGAGATTCCTAATGTTAAATTGGGTGTGCTTTCTGGACCAAGTCATGCAGAGGAGGTATCAGTGGATATGCCTACTGCACTAGTAGTTGCATCTGAGTCAGAAGAATTAAATAATTTAGTAGCAAGTATTTTTAAAAGTGATACTATGAGAATATATACTTCAACAGATGTAAAAGGTGTTGAACTTGGTGGAGCTTTAAAAAATATTATTGCTTTTTGTGCAGGTGTTATTAAAGGATTAGATTTGGGAGATAATACTTTTGCAGCACTACTTACTAGAGGTTTAGTTGAAATTTCTAGATTAGGAGTAGCAATGGGAGGAAAGAAAGATACTTTTTATGGCTTAACAGGTCTTGGAGATTTAATAGTAACTTGTGGAAGTGAACATAGTAGAAATAGAAAAGCAGGAATACTAATAGGAAAAGGAAATACAATAGAAGAGACAAGAGAAAAAGTTGGAATGACTATAGAAAGTATTGATAATATAGAGGTTGCATATAAATTATCAAAGGTGTATAATATAGAAGTACCAATTATTGATTCGGTATACAATGTTTTATATAATGGACTTAGCGCAAAAGAGGCTGTTACTTTATTAATGAGAAGAAATTTAAAAGAAGAATAAATTTTAGGAGGTTGTAATATGGGATTTTTCGATGATATTAGTAAAAAAATGAATGAAACTAAAAATAGTTTCGTAGCCACTACAGGAAAGATTGAAAGGGAAAACAAATTAAAAAAAGATATTTCTAATAATGAAGTTACAATTCAAAACACATATAATGAAATTGGAAAAAAAGTTTATGAATCTGTAGATAATATAAATGATATAAATGAATATCTTCATGAAAAAAAGAATTATATAGATTCTTTAATTGCTTCAAATGCTGATATGAAAAAAGAAATTTTAGTTTTAAATAATAAAAAGATTTGTTCAAATTGTTCTGCAGAGATTGATCTTGAAGCAACTTTTTGCCCTCAATGTGGAAAAGAACAAGAAAAAATAGAGCAAAAACCAGAATTTTTACCTAAAGGAAAAAAGAGATGTGCAGGATGTAATGAAATTATAGATGAAAAGGTATCTTTCTGTCCACTTTGTGGTGCTCAGCAAAAAATAGAAGAAGAAAAAGTTGAAGAAACGACTACAGAAGATGTAAAATCTGATGAACAATCTTCTGAAGAAAATAATAATGAGAATAATCAAGATTAATAATAGATAAGATTAATAAGGGTATCTTTCATATAAATATTTTATTATTTCATTTAAGTTATCCTCAGTAACTTTTATATAAGTATTTTCATCTAAATTTATCCATGGAGTAATATTATATTTATCATTATTATCTATAATTGATGAAAGAATAGAGACAAGTTCTATAGGATTATTAAAATTTAGTCTACAATTTTCATTTTGATATTTTATTATTTTATCTGAATAAAATTTACTTAAAAATAAATTTATATCATTTGGGCTATTACTAAATAAGTTTAAGTTAGGTGTTATCATAAATTTTCCTTTCTTAATATTTTAAATTAAATTAATTATATATAGTTTAACCAAAAAAATGATAAAAAATAAAAAAAAATGTAAAAAAAACTTGAAAAATATTTTTTATATGCTATAATATAATTATAATGTATTGTTATCATATAAAAGGAGAAGAATATGAAAAAGGTAAATAGTTTAAAAATAATAACTTTGTTGTTGATGATAATGTTAATTATATGTGTATCAAGTAATGTTTTTGCTGATGATACTCAACAAATTCAAACAATATCTAGTAATTCATCAGGAAATATAGGAACAATATCTAGTAATTCATCTGGAAATGGTTCTATAGGAACAATTAATACTAGTTCAAATTCTAATGTTAATGATTCTAGTAATACAAACGTTAATGGTAATTCTAATAGTAATAGTAATACTAATGTTTCAACTAATTTACCTACTACTAATACTACTAAGGATTCTTCAACAAATCAAGATTTACCATCAGCAGGTATTAATTCAAATGCAGTTATAGCTTTTTTAACAATTGCAACTATTATTTCAGCTATTTATACATATAAGAAAATAAAAGAATATAATATATAAATGTATAATATAAAATTATAAAAAGGGTATCCTAAAAAGGGTATCCTTTTTGTGTTACAATTTTGTTACAAATGTTGAAAAAATTTTTAATATAAAATATAATTTATAATAATAATTATTTTGGAGGAAAATATGTCAACTTTTGCAGAATATATTCTAAGTGAAAAAGATTTCATAAAAAAAATAGACGCAATGATTTTCTTGAAGAAAAAAAATAAAGTTTTTTTCAATGTTTCTGTTATTATGAAAACGGAAATTTTAAGAGAATTCATGAGTGTTATGAAAATTGATGTTGATAGAAATTTAGTATTGACTGCTAGTTTAATGTATGATTGTTTAAAAGTTGAATCTCCAGAACAAATTAATAAGACTAGAAAAATGGACGAATGTTATAGAAATTATTTGAAAAATTTAGGATTTTCAGAAAGATTTTGTAATATTTGTATAGGTCATGATAGACAATATAAAATAGACAATAGAGAAAATGAAAGCGATTTACTAGAAATTGTAGATCAGTTTGGTGCTATGTTATTGCATCGTTCAGATAGATTAGCTTATTCGGTAGAAGAAGCTATGGATTTATTGAAAAACAAAAATTTAGCAAAAGTGAATAATCAGTATTTAGGGCTATTTGAAGAATTTGTCGATATAATGGAAGATATGGAGGTTTTACAACTTGGACTACTTACGCGTTTTCAAAAAGATATGAATTGTTTAAAAAGAGATGATATATCAGGTGCTGTTAGAGAGTTATATAATACTTTTGAGAGAAATGAGGAGAATTTTGCTAAAAAAGAAGCTGAACTTAGAATGGGTGGCAATTTAATTGATGAACTAAGAAAGGCAAGAGCAAAATTAAAATTACTAGAAGAAGCACCTTTATTACCTGGATTTACAGAAGATGATATAGATTAAGAAGCAATTAAAGGAGAATAAAATGTACGAAGTTTTTGCTGATATGCACATACACATTGGGAGAAGTGAAAGTAATAAACCTATTAAAATAACTGCTGCTAAAAGTTTGAATTTTGCTAATATTGCAAAGGAATGTGTTCAGAGAAAAGGAATTAATATTGCAGGAATTATAGATTGTGCATCACCATATGTTATTGAAGATATAGAAAAATTTTTAAGTTCAGGTGAAGCGTATGAAATAGAAGATGGAGGAATAATATATAAAGATAGTTTATGTATTATTCTAGGTAGTGAAATTGAGACATCTGAGATAAATGAAGATGGGAAAACAGGAAGTGCTCATAATTTATGTTATTTTCCAAAACTTTCTGATATTAAAGCTTTTTCAAAAGAAATGGAAAAACATATAAAGAATATAACTCTTAGTTCTCAAAGAGCTGATATATCTGCATATCAGCTTATTGATATTGTTAAAAAATATAATGGAATATTAGTACCTGCACACGCATTTACACCTCATAAGAGTTTCTATGGTAATTGTACTAAAAGATTAGAGAGAATTTTTAAAGAGAAATATAAAGATATTATTGCAATTGAGCTAGGATTAAGTTCTGATACTTTTTTAGCAGATAAAATTTCAGAACTTGAAAATAAAACTTTTTTAACGAATTCTGATGCTCATTCTCTTCCTAGAATTGCTAGAGAATATAATAAAATTAAATTAAATGATATTAGTTTTAAAGAATTTGTTATGGCTCTTAAAAATGAAGATGGAAGAAAGATTGTTGCTAATTATGGATTAGATCCTAAACTTGGAAAGTATCATAGAACTTATTGTGAAGTTTGTAATAAAAATATTCCGGGAGATGCTCCTGTAACTAAATGTGATACTTGTGATAGTAGAAATATTACTATGGGAGTTTATGATAGAATAGAGATTATAAAAGATAAAAAAGATACTTTAAGTCCTAAAAATAGACCACAATATGTATATCAAATACCTCTTACATTTATTCCAGGTGTAGGAGGGAAGACTATAGAAAAATTGATAAATACCTTTGATACTGAGATGAATATATTACATAAATTATCGTTTGATGATATTGAAGCAGTAGTTGGAGAAAAAATTGCAAGGAATATTGTTAATGCAAGAGACGGGAAAATGACAATTATTGAAGGCGGTGGAGGAGTATACGGAAAAATAGGTGAAAAATAATATATTTGGCACGGAACCTTCCGTGCCAAATAGTTGTAATATTAAAAAAATAAATAATTTTAAATCAAGTGTTAAATTTTGAATATGCCATTATAGCTCAGTTGGTAGAGCAACAGATTCGTAACCTGTAGGTCGGCGGTTCGATTCCGCCTAATGGCTCCAATTTAAGACAACTTACGAACTGTAAAGGTTTTGTAAGTTTTTCCTTTTTAAGAAAATAAAAATAAATCTTTATAAAAAATGTTCTCTTAAATCAGACGAAAGGAGGACATTTTTTATGCTTGAATTTAAAGAAATACAAGAATTAAAGCTAAATAACGAATTGTTAGAACTTATTAAAAATTACACTTATACAACTAAAAATGGAAAAGTAAAGAATTTGTTACATACTAATTTACAATTTATTGAACCAACTGAATATATAATTGCATATCCTGTAAAGCTTTCAATTTTTGAATATAAAGTTAATGAGATAAGTAACAAACTTTTTTTTATTAAAGAGTACAATGAAAAATATGACTCAAAAGAAATTAAACAAATTCTCATAAAATTAAAAAAGTATAAAAAATTTTAAAATTTTGTTATACAAAACCTCAAATTTTTCCTTTCAAAGAGTAGAGGGATAAATTTTCCTTAATCAAATATATAGGAGGTAATTTT
>CANQZP010000011.1 GCA_947628395.1 uncultured Clostridia bacterium | reverse complement strand
AGAATAGTCGCCTCTTTTTGCAATAAGATATGCTAAATGTATCATACCATTATAATTAAGGCTTTTCAATTTCTCATCAAGGTACTTTAATTCAGTTTCTATTGAATCAGAACTTTCATGTAATGTAAATGATACAGCATATAAATCTGAACTTCCTTTTACAAAACCAAAGTCTCCGCTTTCATCTATAAATATATTTAATCGTTTTATTATAATCACCTATGTTTCTTTATATTTTTTAATCAATTTTTTTTTGGTTTATTGATATATTTATACTATAAATTTTGATGTTTTACAACAATTATAATTAAAGAAAATGTAAGTTATTGTAAAATGTATTATGTCAATTTAGGTTAAATTAATAATGAATAGTAAATAATCTAAAAATAAAAATTATTCACTATTAATAATGATGTTAACCATTTTTAATAAAGATAAAGAAATTGAAAAATAGAAACATATTTAAGCCAGAGTTGCATTAAAATTGCATTAATTTAGAAAAATTAAAATCCTGTAGTTTTGTATTCTCAATAACTACAGAATTTTTCACATCTGGAGCTTCCAGTCAGAATCGAACTGACGACCTCATCCTTACCATGGATGCGCTCTACCTACTGAGCTATGAAAGCAATTTTAAAATTAATTAATTTTCATTTAAAATACTTTTCATAGCTTTTTTTCTAATTCTTTGTATTGCATTATCTACTGATTTTACAGGTGAATTAAGTTTTTGAGCTATTTCAACATAAGAATCACCATTACTATATCTACGCAAAACTTGTTTCTCAAAATCGCTCAAATTCTTATCAATTCTACTTTCTATATTATTATAATATTCTTTTTTAGTAATAGTATCTAGTGGATCTTCCACTGGATTAAGATTTAAAATTTCCAAAAGTGAAGTATCTTCATTTTCATCATAAGCCACTGAATTCAACGACAAATAAGAATTAAGAGGCTGATGTTTCTGTCTAGTAGAAGATTTAATAGCAGTTTGTAACTGCCTCTCTACACATAAATTCGCAAAAGTTTTAAACGAACTCTGTTTTTCAGGATTAAAACTTTTAACTGCTTTATATAACCCTATCATTCCCTCTTGAACAATATCTTCTCTTTCTGCACCAACAATAAAATATTTACTAACTTTCATATTAACAATATCTGAATATTTATCCATTAGATAATTTAAAGCGCTTCTATCACCATTTTTTATCATATCGATTATTTCAGTATCTTGTAAATTGTCATATTTATTGTCAGAAAAATATAAGTTTTGCATAATCTCTTTCCTTTCAGTCATTCTAGCTGTATTATAAGACGTAAATCCTAGTATGTCAACATTTTTTATACATTAAAGTACATCTTTTATAGCATCACCAATTATTCTATTCACATCAGCAATCATAACATTAAATCTTACTTCTTTATCAAAATAATCTTTAACCATTGGATTTTGAACAAGAATAGAATATAAATCTTGTAATTTTTTCATTTTTTCTTCTGTCTGTTTTTCACCTTGGAGAGCTAAAACCTGTTCTTCATATCTAATCTTTTCAAACTCATCAATTTTATTTTTTAAATCTGGATCTGCATTTACTGCATCTTTTGCTGTTTTATATTCTTTATATTCCTTACTCTCTCTTAAAGAACGAGCCAAATTATTAACATCATCATAAACATTCATTATAAAAATTCACATCCTTTTTAAAATTAAGCATAAGCTTGTCTTTTCTTAAATCCAAGTAGATTTGTAATTTCCCCTTCAGAATTTTTAGCTCTTTTAGTTTTTCTAGCTTTTTCTTGTTCAATCTGACGAGCTTGTCTCTCAGCCATAGTCTGACAAATAGCTTTTTGATAAGTAAAATGAGTATCTTGAGCAATTTTAGTCCAATTATACTTATTTTTTACATCAATCTTAGCTTGTTTTACTACATTTGCACATAATTGTTTATCAAAAAGTAATGCTAAAATAGAATCTGCTAGTGAATTAGAATTTCCAGCATAACTCTTCATTCCATTTACTCCATGATTTACAATTTCATTTAATCCACCAACATCAGAAACAACAACTGGAACTTCAGCAAGCATTGCTTCTAATGCAACAATTCCAAAAGGTTCATACGTACTTGGAAAAACTGATATATCAGCACATTTATACATCTTACATAAAGATTTGTGATCTAAATATCCTGTAAAATATACCTTATTTGAAATACCTAAATAATCAACTTGAGCTTTTAATTCATCTAACATTCCGCCTCTTCCAGCAATAATCAATTTGGCATCATTATACGAATTTAAAATTTTAGGCATTGCAGCTATTAAATTTTGTATACCTTTCTCATAAACTAATCTTCCTGAGAAAAGTATTATTTTTTCATTATCAGATGCAAACTTTCTTCTAAAATCATAATCTCTTTCTATACCTGAGAAATTTGTTGAAGTTATACCATTTGGAATAACATTAATTTTTTCAAATGGTAATCCAAACAATCTTTGTAATTCACATTTCATATAATTACTATTAACAATTACTTCTGTAGCTTCATAAGTAAGCATCCATTCAGTATCATTTATATATCTTTGAACCTCATCATGAATCCCACTATTTCTACCTGATTCTGTAGCATGAATTGTAGCAACAATTGGAATTCCAAAAGAATTTTTCAAAGATTTTGCAGCATATGCTACTAACCAATCATGAGCATGGATTACATCAAATTTTTCGCCCTTTGCAATAAGTTCTGTAGCTTTTGCTATTAAATTAAAGTTAAGTTGCATTATCCAATCTATAAAACTATTTGGGGTAATCATATAGTTATCTACTCTATATACTTGTACTCCTTTATCATTTTCATAATATGGTACATCACCATCTTTATAAGTTACAACGCTTACTTCATGTCCATCTTTAATTAATCTATGTGATAAATCATGTACAACTCTAGAAATTCCTCCAACAATTCTTGGTGGATACTCCCACGATAACATTAATATTTTCATTTATTTACCCCTTTCAATATTTCTTCTCTTTAGTTCTTCTATACTATCGACTATTTTATACAATAAAAATAGAAAAGTAAATATAATTTTGTAAAAAAAATAATTTTTTTGTATTATATTTATATTATGTGACAAACTAATAAAAAAAATTATTTTTTTTGACAATTTTCTCTTGTAATTATTTCAAATTATATATATTATATAATAATAAATATAAGATTGTACAAAGGAGGAAAAAAGTATGCCTACAAAAGAAGCAAAAACTAAAGTAGAAGAAAAAGAAACTGTAAAAAAGAAAACTACAACAGCTACTAAATCTACTACAAAAAAGGCTACTAGTAAAGTTTCCGTTTCAAAAGCAGATAAAACTACTAAATCGAAACCTAAAACAACAACTACTAAAAAGAATTCTAAAACTACAACTAAAGCTACACCCAAGAAAACTACTAAGTCCAAAAGTTCTACAACTACTAAAGCAAAGAATTCTAAATCTGCAAAACTAGCTACCTCAAAAACTACAAAAACAAAAATCACAAAAAAAGCTACAACAAAAGAAACGAAATCAAGCAAAGAAAAAACTATTCAAATATTAGAATATTATGATTTACCTTATAGATACAACGAAACAATAGTAAAAATTTTAGCACAAACACCTAAAATTTTATTTGTATATTGGGATATGTCAGATGATGATAGACAAAATTTAATTAATCAATATGGTGAATATTTCTTTAATGACACCTACCCTGTTTTAATTGTCTATAACAAAACAAAAAATTATACTATTGAAGTTCCTATAAATGATTTTGCAAACAGTTGGTATCTAAACTTACAAGATGCAAATTGTGAATATAATATTGAACTTGGAAGAAGATTTAAGGAATATGCAAAAAATAACCCAGCAATAAATATACCTGAAAACAACTATATTAGAGTTACTAATTCAAATGATTTAATAATGCCAAATGATAAAGTTTTACTAGATGAATTAAAACCTGAAGTCCAATATCGTAATGTACAAACTGGAGAAATTACTTATAAAAACATTACAAAAATTTTAGTAAATCAAAAATTAAAAGATTTTTATGAATTATATAAAAATATATATCAAGTAGAAAAAATTGATACTCATTTCTTCGATTTTAAGAATCCTGGTTCTAGCAACCCAACCTCTACTTTTAGATAATAAGGAGAAAACTATTATGAATAAAAATAAAGGATATGTTAGTTTTATACTTCATGCACATTTACCATTCATTCATCATCCTGAAAGTGAAGATTATTTAGAGGAACAATGGTTATTTGAAGCAATTTCAGAAACCTATATTCCTCTATTATTAAATTTTAAAAAATTAGAAGAAGAAGGAGTTAAATTCAGATTAACAATGACTATGACTCCTCCTCTTTTATATATGTTAGATAATAAACTATTACAAGAAAGATATATAAAATATCTTAAAAAGCACATTGAATTAGCTGAAAAAGAAGTAAAAAGAACAGTTTATGATGAACGTTTAAATAGTTTATCACACTATTATTTAGATAGATATACAAACGATTTACATGTATTTAAAGATGTTTATAATTGTAATTTAATAGAAGGTTTTAAACATTTTCAAGATGCTGGTTTTTTAGAAATTATAACATGTGGAGCAACTCATGGTTACTTCCCTATTCTTTATGTTACACCACAAACTGTTAAAGCACAAATTGGTGTCGGAGTTCAAACATACAAGAAATTTTTTGGAAGAAATCCTAGAGGAATTTGGCTTCCTGAATGTGGTTATGTTCCAGAAGCAGATGAATTCTTAAAAGAATTTGGAATTGAATATATTATAACAGAATCACATGGTATATTATATGCTAATCCTGCTCCTATATATGGAACTTTTGCTCCTATCGTCTCTCCTAAAAATGTCGTAGCATTTGGTCGTGATATTGAATCTTCTAAACAAGTATGGAGTTCTATTATAGGTTATCCTGGAGATTATAATTATCGTGAATATTACAGAGATATTGGCTATGAAGCAGATTATGAATATATAAAACCATATATAGCATCTAATGGAGCTCGTGTTCATACTGGAATAAAATATTATAGAATTACTTCTAAAGATGGTGAAAAAGATTATTATAATCCTAGATGGGCAATGGACACAGCAGAAAAACAAGCTGGACATTTCTTAGATTCAAGAACAGCACAAATCGAAAACTTATCTACTTTTATGGATGTTCCCCCTATTGTTGTATGTCCTTATGATGCAGAATTATATGGACATTGGTGGTATGAAGGTCCATATTGGTTATACATATTATTTAAAAAAATATATTATGATGATTGCAATTTTTCTTTAATTACACCTGGAGACTATATTGACAAACATCCAAATATTCAAGTTTCTACTCCTTGCCGTTCTAGTTGGGGTGCTAACGGATATAGTGAAGTTTGGCTTAACCCTACAAACGACTATGTACATAGACATCTTCATAAAGCTGGAGACAGAATGGTAGAACTTGCACATTCATATCCAAATGAAAACGAAGGATTACGAAAAAAAGCATTAGACCAATGTGCTAGAGAACTCTTACTTGCACAAAGTAGCGACTGGTTATTCATAATAACTAATGGAACAATGGTTGATTATGCCAAGAAAAGAATTAAAGAACATATAGGAAGATTTACTAAACTGTACTACCAAATTAAAAATGATAATATTGATGAAGAATTTATTGATATAATTTATAAGCAAGACTACATATTTCATGATATAGATTATAGAATATATTTATAGTGTGGATTAATATCCACACTATTTTTCTTCTATTAACAAAATTTTTGTTGATTGAATAAAATATTTACATAGGCAAATAATATAACTATTAGGAGGCCGATATGTATTCATTTTGCTTAAAATTGAAAGACGAAAAAATTGCTGATTTTGTTTTAAATAAATTAGAAGAATTAAAAAAAGATTCTTCTCTTCTATTTTCTAAACGTAATTTTAAAATATATACAAATATTATAGTCCATTACAATGGAAAGTCATATATAGAATTTTATGAACAACTCTCTTTGCTTATTACAAATACAATTACAAAATTTTACGAAAAAAATTTATTAAAAAAAGTTTTATATACAAATTATTTCTATTTTTCAAAAACTGAGCAAAAAGAAATATTAAAAATTGCTAAATCACTAATTGAATCAGATGAACAAAAATCCAAGTCAGAATTAATATATATATCAGTATACAATTATATATTAGAAAACAAATCTATGATTTTAGATGGATTCGTAAACTTTAGGTTAAAAGATTATATGGAAATTATAGATTATATAATAGATTTATCAGTAAACAGTTTTTTAATAAAAAGAGAATATTTAGAATTTGTAAACCTACTTAAAACATACATTGAATCAAGACCATCAACTACACCACTTGTCCATCTTATATATTTAAATAATGAAAGTATATTACTAGATAAAAATAAAGAAATTATAGACACTGATACAGATATATTTACTGCCAAATATTTATCTGATATATCTTTCTCCTCTAATGATTATGCACTAAATACACTTTTAAATCTTCTGCCAAAAAAAATAATTATTCATACTCTAAGTGAAGAAGATGATTTTCTTACAACTTTAAAATTAATTTTTGAAAACCGTATTGAATTTTGTTTTGACTGTGAAATATGTAATCTATATAAATCAACAATTTCAGCAATTCATAACATTTCAGAAAAAAATGTCTAGCTTATTTTTAAGTTGGACATTTTTTTAAATTTCCATCATATATTATATTTAGACTATAAGAACACTACCCCTATTTCTTACATATCTTAATAAAAAGGAGGTTTAATATATATGTGTGGAATTGTAGGAATTGTAAACTACAACAAAAATATTTCTAATAATTATCATATAATACGAAATATGAATAATACTTTAGGCAATCGAGGTCCTGATGAAGACGGATATTATTTCGAAAATAATGTTAATTTTGGACATAAAAGACTAATTGTTATAGACCCCAAAGGTGGAAAACAACCAATGTCTGCTACTTTTGGTGGCAATACTTATACAATTGTATATAATGGTCAAATTTATAATACAAAAGAACTAAAAAAAGAATTATTAGAAAATGGATTTGAATTTAATGGTCACTGTGATACAGAAATATTACTTAAATCATATATCCACTATGGATATGATGTAGTAAACCATTTGAACGGAATATTCTCTTTTGCAATCTGGGATTCAAATAAAAAAGAGTTATATGTGGCAAGAGACCACTTCGGAATAAAACCATTTTTCTATACATTTATAAATAATAATTTTATTTTTGCATCTGAAATAAAAGCAATTTTAGAACACCCAGAAGTTTCAGCAAGTATTGATGAACTGGGAATTTCTGAACTCTTTGGAATTGGCCCTGCTCATACACCTGGACTTACAGTATTTAAAGATATCTATGAATTAAAACCTGGATATTTTGGAGTATTTGACAAATATGGATTTAAAATGGAAAGATATTGGAAATTAAAATCAGAAAAGCACGAAGATGATTTTGATACAACCTGTGAAAAAATAAAATTTTTATTAGATGATGCAATTCAAAGGCAATTAGTATCAGATGTTCCACTTGGGCTCATGTTATCAGGAGGTTTAGACTCTAGTATAATAACAGCTTATGCAAGTAACTACTGTAAGAAAAATGGATTACCTGCACCAGACACTTTCTCTGTAGATTATGTAGATAATGATAAGAACTTCCACAAATCAGATTTTCAACCAAATTCAGATAATTATTATATTGACCTAATGGTAGATACATTTAAAACAAAACATCATAAAATTGTTTTAGATACTCCTGAACTTAGTAAATATTTAAAAGACTCAATGGTAGCAAGAGATCTGCCAGGAATGGCTGATGTTGACTCCTCTTTCCAATTATTCTGTAGAGAAATAAAAAAAGATATTACAGTCGTACTTTCAGGAGAATGTTCTGATGAAATATTTGCAGGATATCCATGGTTTTTCCGTGAAGATGCACTAAATAGTAATACTTTCCCTTGGTCAATTGCAATTAAAGAAAGACAAACACTATTAAATCCAAAGATTGGTGAAAAGATTAATTTAAAAGAATATATAGATTGCAGATATAATCAAAGTTTAAATGAAATAGAATTCTTAGAAACCGATTCAGAAGAAACAAAAGAAAAGAGAAAAATATCATATTTAACTCAAAACTGGTTCATGCAAACACTTTTAGATAGAACAGATAGAACATCTATGTCTAATGGACTAGAAGTCAGAGTTCCATTCTGTGATTATCGTTTAGTACAATACTTATGGAATGTACCTTGGGAAATGAAAGCTCTAGGCCGGTAGAGAAAAAGGATTATTGAGATATGTAGTAAAAGATTTGCTTCCAGATGAAATTATAAATCGTAAGAAAAGCCCATATCCAAAAACTCACAATCCAAATTATTTATTAAAAGTAAAAACTATGCTTAAAGAAATAATGAGTCAAAAAGACGCACCAATAAAAAATATATTAAATGAAAAATATATAAATGAAATTATAGAAACAGACGGCTCTGCTTTTACCAGACCATGGTTTGGTCAATTAATGACAGGTCCTCAGCTTATGGCATATCTTTGTCAAGTAAATATGTGGCTTGAAATGTATCATCCAAAAATTGAGATAAAATAAAAGGGCGATTAAAATCGCCCTTTTATTTTATCAATTAATCTTTTTTCTTAAATACCAAAATCTTTATTACTACAATTAAACTTCCAATAGCAAATATTATAATTGCACATTTTAATATTGTATTTGACGATAATGCTGAAGCTTTTTCCCCACTAAGATCTTGACCTGCCTTTGGCAATACTGATGGCATTTTTTCATCATCAAAACGTTCTCCTGTACTTCCAGAATCTCGCCCATTATTACCATCAAATTTAACATTATCTAAATAAGTTTCTATATCAGTATCTTTTCCATCAATTTTTAAAGGATTAGTAATAATTACAGATTCATTTTGACCTTTTATAGCAACTTCTTTAATATATAAGTATACAACATCCTCTGATGCTATTTCAGAAAATTTCTTTAAATCTTTTGAATTTACTGTAAACTTAAGTTTATTATTTTCACTCTGTTCTTCTTTAATTTCAACCCAATCTTCTATATTAGTTTCACTTGGGTTAGGAGATAAATAATAGTAATATTTATAATTATCGTTTATATTATTTTTTGATATATTATCTACTTCTAAATTAAGTAATATATAACTTGGTATATTAGTATCAGTAAAAATATAATATTTTATGGCATTTACTGTTAATTTTGAATTATCGAAATTAGAATTTACAGGTTTTACTTCTTCTATAATTTCTACTTCAAAAGTAGTTGTTTTATTTTGATACGTAACTGTAATTATGTTTTTTCCTACTTTTGTATTGTCAAATCCAGTTACTTGAACTTGTTCAGAGTTTAAATCTATTTCTCTACTTGTTCCATCAGCATATTCCAATTTTAGTTTACCACCTGTTAAATCTAAGCTTTCACTATTTTTCAAATATTTTGTTTTTGTTGGCATTTTACTAATTGATATATTGGTAATTACTATATCATCTACCGTAATTTCCTGTGTCACAGTTTTATCTTGATATTTTATTGTTACTGAAGTTTGACCTTTCTTTAAATCAGTTCCATCTTCTACTACATAGTCTATTATTTCTTGTGTAGTTCCATCTTCATATACTCCGTAAACTTTCATTCCTGTTTTATCAAAATCTTCTCCAACTTTATAATTAACCTTATCAGGTGCTTGAGTAACTTTTATTTCTATAAGATTACTAGAATTTATCTTTATATTTTGCTTTACAGATATTCCTTCATAAGAAATAGTTACATATTCTTGATCAGCCTTCAAATTTTCTCCGTCTTCAATAGTATAATCTGTTATTATACTAGTAGTGCCATTTTTATAAGTAGCCTCTACAACCATACCTGTTCTATCAAAGTTTTCTCCTTCTCTGTATTCTATTTTAGTAGGAGGAGTTTTTATTTTAATTTCTGTAATAACATTTTTTTCAACAGTTATAGGTTGTTCAACACTTTTATCTTCATAAGATATAGTAACACTTTCTTGACCAATTTGTAAATTAGTACCATTAGTAATAGAATAATCTGACTTATTTAATGTCTTAGATGTGTTATTATTATAATTAGCCTTTACTACCATACCAGTATCATCAAAATTTTCTCCTTCAATATATGAAGTTTTTTCAGGAGGAGTTATAATCTCAATATTTTTTAACGAATCATCTTCTACTTTAGAAACAGTAAAAGCTTTTATAGTAGAATCACAATTAGGTTGTGTCCCTCTTGATAATTTATACAAATCCGATAAGTTCGCCCAATAACCACTATCAAGTCCTTCATCTGTTGAAAAACAACATTTACCATCTTCAGTAGTTACAAAAGAAAAAAAATTCGCAACAGCTCCTTCTGGCAAATCTATTCCTTCAGAATCTTTTAGAAATTTTGCAACATCACATTCAACAGGTACTTGCATTTCTTTATCTCTTTTTCCTTGCATTTCTATTACTACTACAAAATCGCTTCCTGTAATTTCTATAGGTTTCAAGAATTCTAGAGTATGATATCCAGCTTCAACAGTTTCACTGTCTCCTGATTTTAATTCAACTAATTGTAAATCTTCTTTATTTTTTCCAGTTCCATTAGGATTTACATATACTTTACAAGTAGCTGTTTCTCCAGTTTGAACTGATACTTGAGTTATATATTCTGAAGAATCAGTTTGTTTTTTAAATGTGTTTGATAAATAAATATCATTTGCATTAAATGTTATAGGAATAAATGAAGAAAATTCATCATATTGGTATATATTTTCATAATCAACTGAATCATTAGCTTTTTGTATTCCCATTAAAAAGTTATATATATTATCATCTTCATAAGATACATATAAGTATCCATCATCATTATGTGGTCTAAATACTCTTCCATCTTCTAACTTTTCAAACCCATTCTTTTTAATAATTTCTTCTACCTTTTCATCTGTTATATCATCAGGAGAATTTATTCCTTCTTCAATCAAGTCATCTTTAAAAGTTTCAAAATATAAATTTTTTAGTTCATCAATTGTCATCGAATTATCTTCATTTGTACCATGAGTATCTCTTATAATCCATGCACCTTTATTTTTAGGTTTTGTTTCAAAATTTTCTATAGGATAATTGTCATCCCAACCAACTATTAGTACTGCATGATTGGCAATATGAGTATTATAATCATTACAATATATAGCACCTGTCTTACTATTAAGACATTTCTGTTCTAAAATATCTTGCTCATGTATAGTACAAGAAATACCACCATAAGTTCTTATATGATTTTTCATTGCTGTTACTAAATCTTCCTTAGTTTCTATTGATGGAGTTGCAAAATCTATAGTATCATAAAGTTGACTTGAAACTGTTTTATTTTGAATTTCGCTTATATCAATCAGACTACTATCATCAATGTATGGCATTTCTGATTCTGGAATAGCCCCCATACCATTAGTTAAATATGCTAAAGCTACACTATTATGTCCACCTGAGCCTGCAGTTCTATTAAAACCTTTTTCATTTATTTGTCCATTTAAGAATTCTCTAGCTGTTGAAAAATCCATATGTCTTTCAGAAAAATCATAAATTTTAGTTGGTCTACTATTATTCAAATCTTGCATAGCTAGATTTGTTTCTAAAGCACCTAGAGCTGAAAAAGTCCAGCATGATCCCATAGTTCCTTGATTCTTTATTTTCATATTATCCTTAATATAATTTTTTAAATTATATTGAGTTTCTAAAGTACTTCTTAGCAATCGTGCTCTTTTTAAAGGATTTGTGTATGATTGTTTAGTCGTGTATATATTATATGCTCTTGGCATTATTGAATTTTTCTTTGTTTCATCATCTAACTTTAGCCAATCTAGAAATTCTTGTGAATATTCAGTTTTTCCAATTGCATCATTAATACTAACAGCAAAAGCATTATTATTTAACAAAACCATAAAAATAATTACTATTGCAATTAATAATTTTTTAGATTTTTTCATTTACTCTCTCCTTTTTTCTATAATTTCTAATCTTATAATAACACTAATAAAAATAAAATACAATAAAAAGGTTACCAAAAATAAAATATCTTTTTTAGTAACCTTCTATTTAAAATTTATTTTTTATTATTGTTTTTCTTCATATAAAATACTATTAAACATACACTTCCAATAGCAAATACTATAATCGCACATTTTAAAATTGTATTTGATGATACTGCTGAAGCTTTTTCTTCACTAATATCTTGACCTGCCTTTGGAATAACTTCTGGTATTTTTCCATCATCAAAAATTTGTGTTTCTGAATTTTCAGAATCATCTGTCTTGCCCTCATCATCTTTATAAATATCATCATCAGTATTCTTTTTAGCTACTACTGTTACTTTACACTCTGCTGAATAATTACCATCTTCAGTAGTAACAGTAATAGTTGTTGTTCCTTCTTTTTTAGCTGTAATTATTCCAGTATCACTAATACTTGCAACATCTGGATCAGAACTTTCCCAGATAACAGTTTTATTACTTGCATTATCAGGACTAATTGTAGCTTCTAAGTTTGTTTCATCTCCGACTTCCATTGTTAATTCACTTTTATTTAAAGAAACACCTGTTACATCTATTTTTAAATTTTTCTCTAATTTAGTAAATGCCTTAATACAAATATTACTATTTTCATAAGGTATATATTCAGTATTATTATATAAATCATCCCATTTATTATTATCTACTGAAATAAAACTTTCATTAGGGTTTGATGTTACTTTATCATACATAGTAGAAACTTTTGATATTCCATTTTTATACAAATTACACTCTAAAGGTAAAATAGCAAATTCTGACTGTATGAATTTTACTTTTACAGCAAACTTATCTCCAGTTATCTTTATTGGTGAAGATAGTTTGAAAACATGAAATCCTGGTTCAACTGCATTTGAACCTGTATAAGTAGCAACTAATTTACCTTCACTCAAATCTTCTCCATTTTCATTTACATATATCTCTATACCTTCTGTTGTAGGAAGATAAACACCAACTTCTGTTACATATTCATTTTCATCATTATTTTGTCTAGGAAAAACATTTGCACCATATAAAGTTGTATAAGCTTGCATAGTAGCATCATCACCCCAAGATAAACCTACATCATATCCTAACTCATCATACTTATATATATAATCATAAGACTCTTTGGCTTCTGGTTCTTCAGTAAAATCATCTATTTCTTTTATTCCTTGTATACCCGTTTCTATAGTAGCATCATCATAAGAAACATAAAAATATCCATTATCATGATACTGACTTCCCCATGAATTAAGTACAATATATGCTCCATCATTAACAGGTCTTTTAGGATTTTCTCCTACCCCAAAGTTTTCTCTGCTAAAATTGTCATCCCATCCTATAATAGTTAGAGCATGATCTACAGCTACGGAATTATCATTACAATAATACGCATTAGTATCATTATTATAAAAACCGTTTTTACTTTCAACTTCATTTGTATCTGGAGAAACAAGTCCCATATCACAATAAAATAAAGCAACTACAGCACCATAATTTTTTATATGTTCTTTTACCTTTTGTCTAATTGCTGAAACTTCTTCATCAGTATAAGCAGTTGTTCCGTTAATATAAGTTACAGAATCATCAGAATAATATTTAGATATACTAGGAAAAGTTACTGAATCTTTTAATCTAGCTTTTGCTTTTATTATATCAGTATTTACATTACTAGGGTCAGTTAAATAATAATTTTCTTCAGAATTAGTCTCCTCATTATAAACACTTTCCACAGGTAAATCTTTTTCATATACTGGTCCATATCCATCTGCCATATAAGAAATACCTAAGCTGTAATTTCCACCAAAACCAAGCTCTCTAGTAAACATATCATAAGTCTTATATTCCATGTGCATAGGAGAATATAAAATAGGAGCCTTATTATATCTTTTAGCATAATTAGTCTCTAGCATACTTGTCATGGCAAAAGCCCAGCAAGAACCTACGCTTTGTTGGTCTTTAACAGTTATTTTACTTTTATCTATATTATATTTAGATTCTAATGTATTACTGCTTCTTAATAAAGTATTATATGTAGACCTTTTCATAGAATCTTTTATAGATAAATCAGTATATTGTGGTTGAAATTCAAGTTTTCTTTCATCATCAGGAAGCTTCTCCCACTCTTCAAAAGCTTTTGATTTATTTGTCATAATTCTTATGCCACTTAAATTTAAGTTATTAGAAGACTTAGCCATACTCTTATTTGAGATAATTACACTAGTAAATATAATTACACTCAATATAGCCAAACTAAAAATTAACTTTCTTCTTTTGCTATTTTCTTTAATACCTTTCATAATTTAATCCATCCTCTCTTTTATATCTCTTTCGCTTTTACAATATACCTAAGTTTTAAATCATCTGTACAAGTAATTAAAGTAACAATTCTTTTCCCATCATCATTTTGCTCTAAACAACTTACATCAGTAGGCTCTACAGTATATTTATCATATATCTTATATGTAACAAAATTTTCATCTACATCTACCAATTTAAAAGTATCTCCAATTTCTAATGTTGAAAGTTTACTAAAAAATTTTGTATTCCTATAATTATGTCCTATTATACAAAAATTTCCTTCTTGATTTGGATACTTAGGTCCATATAATCTGCAAACTGAAATTTTCATGATTTCATCAGTATATTTTGATAAAATTTGTAATCTAACATTTAATTTATCAATCATAATTGTACCTACAACAGAATAGCTATCTCCAGACTTGGTTTTATATACTTTTAGCTCTTTTCCATCATAAGTAACACTTTCTCCATTTGTAATTGGCTCTTCATCAATATCTTCTATATAATTTTCACTATCTTGTTCGTCACTATTATCAATATTTGAATATGTTTCATTACTATTAGAAGCAATTTCTGATTTATTTCTGCCTGTTAATTTTGAAAACAAAATATAAAATATAATAATAAAAACCACAATAGTAATAAAAACTATAACTCCAAAAATACGATCTTTAAAAATTTCTCGCACTATCTACTCCTTAAAATACTTTTACTCATATATTTTGATATCTAAGTTAATAAAAGCTATTTTGATAATTGTACATAAATAATGTACATAAATTATATTACCATTTAAATAATATGTCAATGAATTTTGATAATTTCATAATTATTAACTTTTGGTTTAAAATCCAAAATTGAAACCTTAAATGTTCAAATTATTTTTCTATTAATTATAACTGTAATCTATCAATATTTTTTCATTACTTTATTTATATTACTCTTGTATATTATTACTTATTTTCTCAATATACTCTTTATCTTCTATTCTGGAAATTGCAAAACATTTCTTTCCTAAATCTTTAAGAGATGCACCAATATGGTATAAATCTTTATTGTCTATTACAATAAACCTATCATGAAATTTTTTAGTATATGCTAATTTTAATATAGGATACTGCTTATTAAATTTCTTAATATCTAATTTTCTGATATTGCTTTTTTGAGATGTTAAAATAATCACTTCCACATCTTTGTTCTTTTTTGATAACATCTTTAAAACACTATCATCTATATAATTATCTATAATTAAAATCTTATTCTCAGCACTCCTAATAATATCTATAATTAAACTATATGCATCATAAATCTGACCATTAAAAAATATTTGTTGTTTAAAATCTTCTTTATTCTGTTTTTGCAATTCATTAAATACTTCATCAAATCTTTTATCATGCTCTAATAATCTATCTTTTATTATATTTATTTCTTGAAATACTTGTCCATTTAAAGCTATAAATTTTCGCATTTCTACAAATGCTTTTATAATATTAATACTTACCTTAACTGCTGTTTCACTTTTTAGTAGTGCTGAAAGCATAGTTATTCCTTGCTCTGTAAATACATATGGCATATATCTTCTTCCACCATAGTTTTGTTTTTTTAAACTTGAGGTGACAAATTGACACCTCAAGTTTTGAAATTCTTCAATATCTAATTGAAAACAAAATTCTTGTGGAAATCTTTCAATATTTCTTTTTACAACACGATTCACATATTTAGTTTCACAATGATATAACATAGCTACATCACTATCCAACATTACTTGCTTTCCTCTAATATTAAAAATCATATTCTTAATATTTTCTATTTCATATATTACTAAATCCTCTTTTTCTCTATTTTCTAATAAATTTTCTTTTTCCAATATTAGATATCCTTTCCTAGCCCCTTTTAAATATTAAAACATTTGTTCTCGGCTGTCAATAGCTTTTATATATTTATTTAAAATAATAAGTTAATTTCCTATCGCAGAACAAATCTCGCTTCGCGAGACATTTTCTCTACATCTTAAAGTTTGCTATCTAAATTCAAGGTCTCAAAGAAGCGTAAAGATTTGTTGACGCGAAAATTTACAAAGTAAATTTTCTGTGCAACGTTATGTTTTTTATATAATAGGAAAGTAGCACTTTCCTATTATATAAAAAACAAAGCACCTTTCTCAAGTGCTTTATTTCTTCTCATATAACTATTTTATTTCAGGCTTTATTAATCCCCATTTGCCATCTTTCTTAGCCCAAGCTAAACCATTATGAATACTTCTAGTATTTTCAAATTTAAAATCTACAACAGTTTTTCCTTTTTCATCAATAAATCCAGCTTTACCATCTTTCTTTACAGCAGCATAACCTTCAGAGAATTCCTCTGCTTCCTCATAAACACAATCTATCATAAGCTTTCCAGTTGTAGTATCAAAATATCCTTTATCATATACTTTAGACTTATCAAAATCTAGTTCAAAAGAATTACCTAATTCATCATCTTTAGCAGATTTTCCATCAATAGTTACCATCTCCATGTCAGTACAAACATAAAGTTTTGATTCTCCTTTTTTTAGTTCACTTTCTGGAATATTTACATGTTTATCTGCTCCTAATTCTACATCATAAACAATTTCATTAAAGTGGTCATAGTAGTATTCTACTCCACCACCTCTTCCAACTACATTTACTTCATCAGATTTTTGAAATTTAGAATCAACAGTATAATATTTTTCTCCTTCTTGAATAACAATTCCCTCTTTAGCTGTACTCATATCTTCATTTACTTTATAAATATCAAGAATTGAAATTCTATCATATTTAGTATCTAAAACAATCTTTCCAGTTTTATTGCTTACTAAACCTACTTTTCCATCTTTTTCAGCAATAGAAACCTCATCATTAAGTTCTTTAATATCATCTAATTTTAAAGTAGGCTCAACCTCCCAATCAATCTTTTCTTCTTCTTTTGCTTCATCCTCTTTCTTGTCATCATCTTTTTTTTCTTCTTTCCAATTATCTTTTACAAATTCAAATTTTTCCACAAAATCATCAATTTCATCAGATATTACATCAGGAAGTAATTCTTGTTTATATAAATAATACATACCTCCAATTAAAACAGCAGCAATAATTATAACTAATAATAACCAATCTAAAAATCTTCTAAAAAAGCCTTTTTTCTTTTTCACTTTCTTTTCTTTTTTTGGCTTATCTTCTTTTTTTACTTTAAATTCATTTTCAGGAACTTTCTGTTCTTCTTTAACTTCTTCTACAACTTCATCTTTCATAACTTCTTCAAGTTTTGCCATACTTTCTTCTTCTTTTTTCTTTTCTTCTAATTCTTTCTCTTTTTCTAATCTTTTAGCTTCTTCTTCCTTTCTTTTCTCCTCAGCTAATCTTTCTTGCTCCTCTTTTTTCTTAGCTTCAAGCTCAGCCTTTGCTTCTTCTAAATTTGCGCCACACTTAGTACAAAATTTTGTACCTAATTTTAGTTCTTCACCACATTTTGGACACTTCATTTTTTATTCCTCCTTATTTTAATTTTTCCTTTATTTTTACAATGATATTTAAAGCATCAATTGGTGTAAGCTCATTGATATTTATTTTATCAATTTCGCTTGCCACATCTGCGAGTTTATAATTATACATATCCAATTGACCAACAACTTGTTTTTTATCTTCCTTCTCCTTTATTTTAACCTTCTTTTCTAAAGTTTTCAAGATTTCATTTGCTCTTGTTATCATTTTTCTAGGTGCACCAGCAAGCTTAGCTACATGAATTCCATAGCTTTCATCAGTTCCACCAGGAATTATTTTTCTTAAAAATATAATATCTTCTCCTTTTTCTTTAACTGCAATTTGATAATTTTTTACACCCTCTATCTTTTCTTCTAAAGAAGTAAGTTCATGATAATGAGTTGCAAATAAAGTTTTACAACCTATCTTTTCACTATCTGCAATATATTCAGCTACAGACCAAGCTATTGCTAAACCATCATAAGTAGAAGTTCCTCTTCCTATTTCATCTAAAATAACTAAGCTTCTAGTAGTTGCCTCTTTTAAAATATTAGCAACTTCCATCATTTCAACCATAAAAGTGCTTTGTCCCATACTTAAATCATCAGAAGCACCTACTCTAGTAAAAATTTTATCTACTACTCCAATTTTAGCATAAGATGCAGGGACAAACGAACCAATCTGAGCCATTAAAGTAATAAGCGCAACTTGTCTCATATAAGTTGATTTACCTGCCATATTAGGTCCAGTTATAATAGACAATCTGTCTGAAGACTGATTCAAATAAGTATCATTTTGAACAAAAGTACCATCATCAATCATTCGCTCAACTACAGGATGTCTTCCATCTTTTATTTCTATCTCTTCACCTTTATCTACAACAGGCATCACATAATCATAATCTTCAGCACAAGCTGCAAAAGAAGTTAGTACATCTAAAATAGAAACTATATTAGAACTATTTTGAATTCTCTCAATATGTGAAGAAATCTTATTTCTTATTTCAGTAAATAATTTATACTCTAAATCAATAACCTTTTCTTCCGCGCCGAGCACCTTATCTTCAATCTCTTTTAATTCCTCAGTTATATATCTTTCGCAACCAGTTAAAGTTTGCTTTCTTATAAACCTATCAGGAACTTGAGATAAGAAAGATTTAGTAACTTCTATATAATAACCAAAAACTTTTGTATAACCAACCTTCAAATTTTTAATTCCAGTAGCTTCACGCTCTTTTGCCTCTATATTTACAAGCCATGATTTTCCATCTACAGAAGCTTTTCTATATTCGTCAACTTCTTCATTATATCCAGTTTTTATAATTCCACCCTCTTTAATTGAAATTGGTGGTTCATCTACTATAGACTTTTCAATCAGTTCAGTAATATCTTTTAATTCATCTAAGTTATTATACAACTCATGAATTAAACTCGATTTTCCATTACTTAATAAATTCTTAAGTTCTGGTAATCTCATTATAGAATTTTTAAGTGAAATCATATCTCTCGCATTTGCATTACCATAAGAAATTCTACCAGCTAATCTTTCAATATCATAAACCTTTTTTAAAAGCTCTGAAATTTCACCACGAAGCATTATATTTTCTTTTAACTCATTAACTGCTTGTAATCTATTATTAATTTCATCTACTTCTATTAAAGGATCAGAAATCCATCTTCTAAGAAGTCTCCCACCCATAGATGTCAAAGTCTTATCTAAGACCCATAAAAGAGTACCCCTTTTAGATTTATCTCTCATTCTTTCTACTAACTCTAAATTTCTTCTTGCATTAACATCTAAAGCCATATATCTAGTAGTTTTATATACTTTTATACGATTTATATGTTCTAGCTTAATTTTTTGAGTATCTGTTAAATAAGAATTAAGTCCATTTATTGCAGAAACAACAAACAACTTATCATTAAACTTATCAATTTTTTCTCCATTTTCATTTATAATAGTATACATATTTGAAACTAAATCAGTATTCTCCGAAAAATCTTCTTCCTTTATCTCTGAAATACAAACATCAATACGATCTTTAATCTGAGCTATCTCCGATTCAGAATTTATCATCATAGAATTTGTTACTATCTCTGCTGGCGAATATCTTGCGATTTCATCTAACAATTTAGAAAAATTATTTGTTTCTGTAATTTGAGTAGCATAAAAATCTCCAGTACTAACATCACATACAGCAAGTCCATAGAAAAAACCTTTTTTAACAATTGACATTATAAAATTATTTTTCTTTTCATCAAGCATATTTTTTTCTATAACAGTACCAGGAGTAACAACCCTTATAACATCCCTTTTTACTATACCTTTAGCAGTTTTAGGATCTTCTAACTGCTCACAAATTGCAACTTTATATCCCTTACTAATTAACTTAGAAATATATATTTCGGCAGAATGAAATGGAACTCCACACATAGGAGCCTTCTCATCTAAACCACAAGCCCTTGAAGTTAGAGTAATTTCAAGTTCCCTTGAAGCAAGAATTGCATCATCAAAAAACATTTCATAAAAATCACCTAATCTATAAAACAAAATACAATCCTTATATTCTTCTTTTTTAGCTATATAATTTTGCATCATTGGCGACAATTCTTCTGCCATCTTCTCCTCCTATTTTTATAATACTTTTTATCTTTCACATGCATCACTCATTGCACAAGCGTAGGGGCGATTATCAATCGCCCGCTGGGGACGGAGTTATTTGTCTAAGAATTTTCAATTCTTAGACAAAAACTCCGTCCCTCTGTCTGAAAAAACTCAATTTGCGACAGCAAGGCTATTAAAAATCAATTATTTACTACTTTAAATCAACAACATTTTTTTGGTTTGAATTTAATATTTTACCTTTCAAATACCACCTATGCTCAGAATCAATAAACACATCAATTATCTGACCAATAAGCTCATCATCCCCCTCAAAATTAACAACCTTATTTGTATCAGTTCTACCAGTCAAAACACTATCATTGTTTTTACTCTTTCCATCCACTAAAATCTTCTGAACAGTACCAACATACTTCTTATTATTTTCTGAAACACTATTATCATACAACTCTTTTAATTTATCAAATCTCTTATGTTTTACCTCCTCTGGAACTTGATTTTCCATCTTATCAGCAGGAGTACCTACTCTCCTAGAATAAATAAACATAAAAATTTGCTCAAAATTCACTTTCCTTACAACATCTAAGGTATCCTCAAACTCCTCATCAGTCTCTCCAGGAAAACCAACAATAATATCAGTTGAAAAAACAACATCAGGGATTTTCGACTTAATCTTTTCTACAAGTTCTAAATATTGCTCCTTTGAATACTTCCTATTCATAACCTTCAAAACTCTAGAGTTACCAGCTTGAAGAGGCAAATGAATTATTCTACTAATTTTTTCATTTTCACAAATTGCATCAATTACATCATCAGAAAAATCCTTTGGATGAGGAGAAACAAATCTAATCTTCTCTATTCCATCAATTTTACAAGCATCTCTTAAAAGATTAGAAAATTTATATCCATTCCCACCATCATAAGAATTAACATTTTGTCCCAGCAAAGTAATTTCCTTATACCCTTTATTTGCTAAATCTCTTATTTCCTCTAAAATCTTTTCAGGCTTTCTACTCCTCTCTCTTCCACGAACATAAGGAACTATACAATAAGAACAAAAATTATTACAACCATACATTATAGTAACTTGTCCTCTAAATCTATCATTTCTTTTAATAGGTAAATCTTCTATAACTTCACCATCTATATCTATAACATCTCTTACTTTCTTTCTACTCTCTAAAACCTTTTCTAAATCTTCTTTAAACTTATGCAAAGTATGAGTTCCAAAAACTAAATCTATATATGAATAACTTTTCTTTATCTTTTCTTGAATATGTTTCTCTTGCATCATACAACCACCGAACAGCTATAATAGTACCCTTTTCTTCCTTCAAGTTTTTTATTTCTCCAAGCTTTCCAAAAAGGCGTTCTTCAGCATTCTCACGAACACAACAAGTATTAAAAACAATTAAATCTGAGTCACTCATATCATCAGTTTTTTCATATCCTAGTTCTTCTATCATACCACACAACTTTTCAGAATCGTTTTCATTTAATTGACATCCCATTGTCATAATTGTATATTTCATAAAATTCTCCATAACTTAATTTTCCATGACATTTTATTACACTTTTCAGTTTTTTTCAAGCACATTTTCTTTAATTTATATTAAAGAACAACAGCAGACATTTTTTAATGTCAAACTATTTTAATCATTGCAAAGTCTGCGCCCGTTGTTCGTGCGCCAAATTTTTGAAAAAAATTTGTGTGCATTGTTGACCGAAGGCTTTTCATATAATAGGAAAGTAAAACTTTCCTATTATATGAAAAAAAGCCAGTAGCAACTGGCTTTTCTGACTATAATAGATATTTGAATTGTTCTAACCGAATTTTAACTTTTTCAAGTTGAGTCTTAAATTTTCCTGCAGAAGATAAATCAAAGCTAAATTTATTTAAATAGTGATTTGCAACCATCATATTTAAACTTTTATAAACACTTTTAAAAATATTATCCTCTGGCCATTCAAAAACTTCAACACTGATATTGCACCAATGTTTAAAAACATCAGCAGTTTCATCAATAAAAACTTCTAAAAATTCTATTAAAATATTAACATCTTTAATATAGTCATCGCAATATTTTACTGCATTTTCCTTATCATTATTTAGTAAATTACTATAATCCTTAACTGCCTTTTTTATTGTCCGAAGTTCTTTTGTCATAGTAACCCTCCTTTAAATACTGCTGTACTGCAAAAAATATTTATGGAATAATATTAATACTTTTTTCTCAATTTGTCAAATTTTGTTAACTTGAAATTCTCCAATTTTATTGACAGTTTTTCTTTTACAAAATATAATATAAACATATTTTAAAAGGAGGAATATCAATGAAAAAATACATATGTGAATTCATTGGAACAGCAGTACTTGTATTATTTGGTTGTGGAAGTGCTGCAATCGCTGGACAAACATTAGGTACACTTGGAATTGCATTAGCTTTTGGACTTTCTATTGTTGCTATGGCTTATGTAATTGGAAATATTTCTGGTTGCCATATAAATCCAGCAGTATCTTTAGCAATGCTTATTAACAAAAAAATGACAATAAAGGACTTTATTGGATATATAATAGCACAATTTTTAGGTGCTATCGCAGGAATTGGAATCTTATATTATATTATGACTTGCTGTGGTTTTGATATCGCAGCCCAAGGATTAGGTGCAAATGGTTTTGATTCAGCATCTAGTGTTAACTTAAATATGATTGGAGCAATTATAGTAGAAGCTATTCTTACATTTGTTTTCATTTATACTATATTAGGAGTTACATCTGATGAATCTAAATCATCTGTAGCAGGAATTGTAATAGGATTAACATTAGCTTTCGTTCATATTATGGGAATTCCATTAACTGGTACATCAGTAAACCCAGCAAGAAGTTTAGCTCCTGCTATATTTTTAGGAGGTAAAGCCCTATCACAAGTTTGGGTATTTATTGTAGCACCATTCATAGGTTCTGCTGTAGCAGCGATAACATATAAATTTTTAAATAAAACTGAAAATACATAAATACTTTTTCAGACATGGGGACGGAGTTATTTGTCTAAGAATTTTCAGTTCTTAGACAAAAACTCCGTCCCTTTTGTCTGAAAAAACTAACATAAAAACTCACATCTGTAACTTTAACAAGTTAGATGTGAGTTTTTATAATTAGTTCTGCAAAACCACGTTTATGGAATTGTCATTTTCAAAACAAGTTTGTTTTAGAATTAGATTAAAAAACTGATTGAGTATTGATTTCTTTAATATAATCAAGAAGAGCAGAAAAATTCTCGTCATCTGCGTATAATGACTTGTCCCATTCATACCAAATGTCAAAAGCAGTTTTTGCGCCATCTTGTACCATCTGCTGAACTCTTTTACTTTTGAAAACGACATTATTTTCTTGCATATCTAAGGAATTTTGGCAACCCATATCTTGATAAACCTTTGCCTGTATGTCGGCATCTAATTTATCACAGTGATGAGCATAAATTGCCTCTTTTGTTTTCTTCTCATCAAATTCCAATAATAAAGCAAAGTATTCTTCTTTCTTAATTAAATTTCCAAGAACCTCCTTAATTGCTTCGTGTTCCTTTTCCATTTTTTCTTCTGGAGTGATATTATCAAACGGAGTAATATCTCCTATGACAACTTCACCTAATTCGTGAAGAACAAGCATTTTTATTACTTTATCGATATCTAAATGTGTTTCAAATTCTGAATCGATACTTAATGCCAGTATGCACGTTCCATAGATGTGTTCAGCAATACTTTCAATTCTTTCTTTACTCACATTCCAATGCGTTTTGTCCCATCCACTTCTGATTTTATATTTCAGCTGTGTTGCTAAAAGGTAAAACCTCATTGTATTTTTAATCCGTTCTTTCATGTAGATTCCTCCTTCAAAAATTATTGTGTTGCTAGTTTTTATTTATGTTTAACTCCCGAAGGAATTCATAAAAAATAAATCGTATAGATTGTATCATAAAACTTCATATATTTCAAAAAACACCTTATGAGTAACTTTATAATTTGCATTCTTATGTAAATTATGGTATAATATAACTACACAAGTGTAGCTTCCTATTTTTCACCTTAGGTAAGACTGCACACAGTAAAAAATATTTTTTTATAGGAGGATGATTTTATGTTTTATCCAGAAAATTTCAAGAACAGAGTAAAAAAAGTATATCCTGATTGGGATGAGTTGCATTTGGGATTGGACAATGGCTATGAAATTGTAGGTAGATACCTAAATGATGCAAGTCATGAAACAATTTCCGTTGAAGCTGTTTTAGCAGCAACTTCTCTTGAAGAGTTGAAAAAAATAGCAGAAGCTATAAAAGTAAAAAAAGAACTCTTCAGAGAATGGAATCAACTTTTCCGTGGACAAATACCTTGCTAATGGGTAAAACGTTGGCACACATGTCTACATGTGTGCCATTATCTATTTATAAAATTAATAATAAATAGTGAATAATTCCAAATGTGCTTCTCTATAAATTGGAAATTATTAATTCTTCATTATTCTCTATTAATTATTCATTGCGATGTGAATACATCGCACATTTGGAGGCGTACTCCGTTTCTTAATTCTTTTAAGTACAGTAATATCAATACTTACAGAGTGTGCAAAATAATTTTTAATGTAACAATAATGAATTTTTGAAAATAACTTATAAAACTTTTTATTATAATGATTAATTTAGAACATTTTTTCGTATATTTATT
>CANQZP010000010.1 GCA_947628395.1 uncultured Clostridia bacterium | reverse complement strand
TGAGCTATCCGCGACTCGAACGCGGGACAACTTGATTAAAAGTCAAGTGCTCTACCACCTGAGCTAATAGCCCATAAACAATCATATAAAAGCGACTGCTTTTATATAATACACTATTTTTCTTAGTTTGTCAACATTTTTTATTAATTTTTTGTTTTATTTTTTCTTATATATTTTTCAATCTGGTTTTGTTTTTGCTATTATTGAGCGGACTTAGAGGCCCGCCCCTACATGTCTCCGTCCTTTTGCTCGCCATACAATAACATTATAATAGTATTTGATTATATTCTATATTCAATTCATTTAATGCATCTTTTTCTCTATTTGAGCATGTTAAAATAAATATTTGATTATCATAATTATCATTTAAATATTTTAAAATCTCTTTTAATCTTGGTTCATCATAATATGCAAAACTTTCATCTAAAAGTATTGGCATTTTTTCTTTTGTTATTTCATTTGATGCACTAATTCTTAATGCTAAATATATTAAATCTATTGTACCTGTACTTAATTTTTCTACTTCTACATATTTTCCGTTTTCGGTTTCTATCATAATTTGATTGTTATTATTATGCTCTAAATATATGTTATTATATTTATTATTTGTAACTTTTTTCAAAATATTCTTAAGCTCTTCTATAAAATCTGGTGTAATATTATCTTTTATATCTTCGTAACTATGCTCTATTTCTTCTTTTACTATTTCATATATTTTATTCAAATTCGCAAGTTCTAATCTTTGTTTTTTTAGAGAAGTTAGTTTTTCCTCTACTTCTATTAATCTTTCTAGATTTTCTTCTAAAGCTTCATTTTCTATTTCTACTTCTTTTTTTCCTATCTTATAATTTGCAATTTCTCTTTCTTTTTCACTAATATATTCCACAATTTTTTCATATTTTAGGGATAAAATTTCTTTTATCGTTTCTTGATCTATATTACTAGAAAATTCATTGTATATTTTTTCTTCTCTTTTTGATATATACTCTTGTACTTTTTCTCTTTCTTTTTCTAATTCTTTTTCCTTCGTTTGTAATGAGTCATGTAATATTTTTACTTGTTTTAGTTGATCTTTCTTTTTTAAGTTTAATATAGATAGAAAAACATAAATCACAGGTATTATCTCTAACAATAATATCAAAGCTTTTTTGGTGATTATAGTAGCTATTATTATGATAATTGCTAATAATACTGGTAAAATAATATTAATATTTCTTTTAGAATGTTTTCCTTTTGCTTTTTCATTATCCTTTATTTTATTATTTATATCTTGAATCTCCGTTTCTAAATATTTTATTTTAGCTTTTTTTATTTCTGTTTTTTCAAGTTCTTCTTTTTGAGCTCTCAATAAATTTAAAATATTTATATCTTCGTTTAAATCTCCTTCTATAATGTCCTTATTTTGATTTATGTTATATTTTTGTTCTTCATAAATAGATAATTTTTCCTTTTCCGCTTCTAACTTTTTTATCTGTGAATCTATTATATTTATTGGTCTTCCACTACTTCTATCGTTTCCTATCTCTTCTAATTGTTTTTTATTTAGCTTATCTATTGTTTTTTTGTATGATATGTTTTCATTTCCTGTAGATACCATATTACTTAGTTTTTGTATAATACTATTTTTCAAATTTTTATCTAGTTTAGTTTCTTCTTGACTAACAGCACTTGTTGCAAAAAAGTTCTCTTCTATTATTCCAGTTTGTTCTACAAAGAACTGATTCTCCTTAGATTTATCTACTGAGAATTCTTTTGTTATATCTTCTTTTTTCTCATCATATACTACTGGCGATTTTTTCTTAAATTCTCTATAGACTTCATACAAACTTTTATCATCTAGCTCATATTCTATTTTTCCAGAAAATTCTTCACTATTCCATGGAGTATATTTTTCAAAATCGGAAATTGGTTTTCCATTTTTATTTTTTGATACCCCATAAAACATTGATATTATAAATTTTAAAAGGGTTGACTTCCCAGATTCATTTTCTCCCTTAATTAAATTTATTTTTTCTCCGAAATTCTATTTCTCTATTTATTAAATTGCCAAATCCATTAATTTTTATTTTCTTTATTTTCATTTTTACCTCTTTTTAATTTAGGCTTGAAATTCCTAATTCTATTGCTTTTTCTAACTCTTCTTTGCTTAAAGCTTCTTCTTCAGCTCTTTCTAAAATTCTTTTTATAAAAATTCCTTTAATATCATTCTGATTTTTTATACTTTCTATATCAAAAGATATTTGTGTTTTATCTTTTATTTTTACAATATTTTCATGTTCTACTAAACTAATTATTTCTCTTAAATTTATTTCTATATTTCTAAATCCATTTAAAATTATTTTATATAAATTTTTTTCCTCTAATTCTAAAGAATTAATTTTTTCTATTATTTCTTCTTTTGAAGTAAAATCTGTAATATCTATTTCTATCTCCTTATATTCTCTTTCATCTAATTTGATAAACTCTATATCTGTTCTTCCTTTATTTATTTCTCCTATTATCATTCCGTGCTCACCTAATTCATCAAATCCCATACTGATAGGAGAGCCAGGATATACTATTCTATTTGTTTTATTTTCGTTATCATATCTTTTATGAATATGTCCGAGAGCTATATAGTCAAATCCTATATTTCTTAATTTGCTATTTGATATTGGATTATACTGCTTATAGTCGTCATTTCCTCCATCTAGACTTCCATGAGTTATCAATATATTTATTTTATTTTTTTCATCTAGTATAATTTCTTCTATTCCAGAATTTTTACAATAAAAATCAGTAAATCCATATCCATATATATTTGTATTTTCGTCTAATTTAATTTTTTCTATTTCATCTTTAAAAATATATACATTTTTATTCCATTCATAAGTATTATAGTAAGAATTTTTTATATATGGATCATGGTTTCCCGGTGATATAAAAATTTTAGTATCTGGAATTTCTTTAAATAAATCATTTATATATTTTATAGTCGATTTTCTTATATATTTTTGTTCATATAAATCACCTGATATTAACAATAATTCTGTATTATTATCTTTACAATATTCAATTACTTTTTTTAATATTTTTCTTTGTTCTAATCTTCTTATTTCTGATAAATTATTTATTTGAGCTATGCTTTCAAATTCTGTATCAAAATGCATATCCGCTATATGTACAAATTTCATAAAATTCTCCTCACATAAAAAAAGGTAATTAATTTATAATTACCTTTTTTTATATCATATATTTTATTTTTTATCAATACTTTTTAAAACAAATGTTTTTATTCTTCATCTAATGAACCAAACAATTCATCAAACTTTGCTTCTAATTCTTTTTGAATATCTGTTAACTCATCTGATTTAGTTTCTTCCTTCTTTTCCTCAGTAGGTGTAGCTACTGTAGGAATAGATTCTTCTTCGTCTAAAAATAAATCCTCTAAACTTTCTATTTTTGTATTTTCTTTATCTTTGTCATCATCCTCTGTATAAGGATTATATGGATTATATTTTCTCCATTTTCCTTTATCAGGTATTTCTCTATCATTATGATCTACTCTATAAGGAGCAATCATTTTCTCTGTTGGATATTTGTAGTAATAATATTTATTTGCCCTTATTGGTTTTAAACCTTTTTCATAAATAATACATTCATCTACATCTAATCTTCTTAATTCATCTGGAGTAAGCAGCGCTCTTCCCATTACCTGGTCTGATACACTTTTTCCTGTTTTCCAATCATCTCTATCTTTATTTATAGATTCACTTTCTCTAAATATTGTTTTTTCGCCTAAAGCTTTTGAAAAATATTCTACAGTTTTTTGAGAGTTACTTCCTAGGAATAAGTGTGTATCACAATTACCCATTATTGTTTCATGAGTTTTTTCATATACTGCTTCTAACTGGTCTAAGTTTTGAAGAATAACACTAAATGATATTTTTCTACTTCTTGAAGTAGATATTTTTTTATCGAAATCTGGTATTCTACCAATATTTGCGAACTCGTCTAATATAAAATATGTAGGTATAGGAAGTTCTCCTCCACATTCATCTGCAAAATCATAAAGTCTTTGTATCATTTGTGAGAAGAAAATCGTAAGTAAGAAATCATAAGCTGCATGTGTATCTGAAGATATTACATATACTGCTGTTTTTTCTTTTCCTATATCTTCAAAATTTATTGTATTTGTAGATGTTAATTCTGCAATTTCCTTTGAATCAAATTTACCAAGTTTTGATTGAAGTGATGATAAAATTGATGCGTATGTCTTATCTGAAGCTATCTCTACAGATTTATAATTCATTCTAGCTGGATGATCATAAGGTAATTGATTTATTAAATTAGTAAGTAGATTGTCTCCTCCATTATTATTTGCAGCTCTTACAAGCTCTGCACAGCTTGCCAAGTTTTGTTCTTCTTTTGGTCTTACTGCAATTAAATAATATATTAATGCTTTAAGTAACATTTCTGCCATGTCATCCCAGTATGGATCAGAAGATTTTACATCAGATTGTCCTTTTACTATTGTATTTGCTATAACATCAACATCTATTTCATTATTTATATGAAATAGTGGATTGAATCCATCACTATTTTGTGGTCTTATCAAATTTAATACTTTTATTTTATATCCTTTTTCTTTTAAGTATCCTGCTGTTTTATCATATAGCTCTCCTTTAGGATCTGTAAATACATAAGAACCTAATAATTGACACGCATTTGGAATAACATAAGAAGCAGATTTACCAGCACCAGAACCGTCCTACTACTAATACATTTACGTTTCCTCTTTTATCTACTGGTAAATAATTTTTTTCAGCTAATATAATACCTTTTTTACTATCTAATATTTTGTATTGTTCCCCATTTGTACACCAATCACTAGAACCATTTTCAATACCATCAAATTCATGCTTTGGAAATGCTTTTGCTATTCCAAATATAGCTAATACAAAATAAATTATTGTGAATTTCCAAAGTACACTCCAAAAATATCCTCCTATGCCTCCTGATAAACATTTACCTATAGATGATATTGGATTTACAATATTTTTTCCAAGTGAAAGAAAAAATGCCTCTGTGAAATTTACGTTTGGTTGATTTGCATCAAAAAACGCTATTCCCAAAGGCGCAACAAATACTATGACTAACACTAGCCATAGTATTGCACTTACTATTAATTTTCCTTTTATTCTTTTAATTGCTCTTTTTAGTTTTTCACCAAATCCCATTTTTATCACCTTTTCATTTGTGAATTTATTTTATAAATCTTAAATCTAAACCATCGTTTTCTTTTCTTGCTCTTCTTTCATCCTCTGCTTGTTTTGCTTTGGCTGCAACCTTAGCAGCTTTAACTTCTTCTGTTGTTGGAGCTCTTTTTATTCCTTGTGCAGCACCTTTTTCTCCATCTATACTTCTTAATGTTCTATCTATTATATTTATTTCAGCTATTGCTGTTGTAATTACTGAACAGTCTTCTTTCTTTCCTATTGGTGGAGATTTCTTTGGTTCATCAACCATAATATCCCAACAATCTCCATTTTTCTTACAAGCTTCTAGAACATCCTCTGTTGGCCACGTTTCTACTCTACAATATTGATATTCACTTCTATCCTTATCCTTTTTCTTGTTTTCACTCATTTTTTAAGTTTCCCCTTCCTCTTTGTCTACTTATTACCTTTTAGCTCAAATACAACATAACTTTTTCCTGCTTTTAAGTTGCATTTTCCTTTTACTTCATTTGTTTCTTTATCTAAATATAATGTAGGTCTTATTTCTTCTGTAGTATCTGGATCAATTATAGTAATTGGTCTTTTTAAGTTTGGTGTATATTCAAATTCTCTATATTCAGTATCTTCTTCATTATATAAAGTCTTAATTTTCATAGGTATTGGCGTATTAGAAATTTTTATTAAATTTGCACTCGTTTCTAAATAACCTACATTTACAACAACTTTTTCTTTTCCAAATGAAAGAATTAAAAGTTGATTGCCTTCTGGTGCAGGTTCATCTATATAAAACGTTTTCTTTTTATTTGTTCCTACAAATTCTTCCGAATAGTCTAATCTTTCTATTGTAAATTTAGGTGATTCCTCTAAAAATTCCTTTTCTGTTTTATTTACTTTATATATTACAGTATTTACCGCTTTTGGTTCTGTAATACTAAAGTGTTTTCCGAAAATTTCTTCCATTTTGCACCCTTTCTTACACTTTCGCGTGTATCCTTTTCTTTCGTATAATTAATTAACCTTTTTAATTATACTACATTTTTTAATTTATGTCAACACTAGAATTGTTCTTATGTTGACCAAATTTTTTCTGTAATAATTTTTGGATATTTCCCATTATACAACTAGTTAAATTAAAAGTATTCAACATTGATTGATTTATATTTTATTAATAACATTAGTTTTTTAGCGTTCCGATTTATTATTTGTCTTGGATTGAATTTACTTATTTCTTCTAATTTCTTATATAAATCTACTTCTTCTTTAGAAATTGTTGTTGGAATCATTATTTTTGTCTCTGCTATTAAGTCTCCTCTTCCTCCTTTTCCATCTTTGTAGCCTTTACCTTTTACTACTATTTTTTCGCCATTTTGAATCCCTTCAGGTAGTTTTATTGTTAATTCTTCGTCTATTCCTTGAAGATTAACTTTTTTATTTAAAGCTGCTTCCCAAGGAGAAATATACAGATTAGTTTTTATATTAATTCCGTCTAAACTAAACATTTCTGTATTTTGAATCTTTATAGTTATAAATAAATCTCCGTTTTTTCCTCCGTTTTTCCCTTTTTTACCTTGTCCAATTAAACGAATTTTTTCATTATTTCTAATTCCTTCTGGTATTTTTATTGTTAGATTTTTATTTTGTCCGTCAATACTTTTTAGTATTATATTCTTTTCTCTTCCATAAAATACCTCTGGAATTGTAGCTGTAATTTCTGTATTTATATTTTCTCCTTTTATAGGAGCTTGTCCACTTTCATTTTTTTCTTCTTTTTTAGTATTCTCTGGATTTCCAAAAAACATATTAAAGAAGTCTGTAAATTTAGCATCTTGCTCTTTTTGACTTGTTTTTTTCTTTCTTCCGACATTGCTGTTCCAAATTCTATCATATTTTCTTTTTGATGAATTATTTGATAATATTCTATAAGCTTCGTTTAAGTCTTTGAATCTTTCTTCTGCCATTTTACTATCATTATTCACGTCTGGATGATATTTTTTTGCTAAATCTCTATATGAATTTTTTATTTGTTCTAAAGTTACTTTACTTGTTTCTAATTCTAATATTCTGTAGTAATCTTTGAAAATCATTTTCAACATCCTCCAAGTCTTTGGATAATCATTTTGTATTATATCATATATATTTTTTAATTGGAACCCGTTTTTTTATTTTTTTATTAAAATATATTATACATAATAATTCCACGTTTTTATTGTATTTAAATGAATTTTCCTATTTTTTTCTAATACATCTTTTACAGTAAATTTTATGCAATATAGTATTGCCTTATCTATGTCTTTTTTACTTAAATCTACGATTTCTTCTTTCCCTTCCCATGTTCTGTCTTCTCCTGTAGCATCGCTTATAAATAATATTTTTGATAGCATGTCCATATTTTCATTTCCTGTTGTGTGATTTTCTATGGCTTTTACCATATCGTCTGTAAATCTAAATTGTGTTTTTGCTATATGTGCTCCTATTTTTGAATGTAGTAATTCAGTATTTTTTTCTTCAATTTCATCTATTTCTATGTTATTCTTTCTTACATATTCAAGTTTCTCATCTTTTGTCATTTCCTTGGCTATGTCATGTGCAATTCCCACTAAGGACGCTTTTTCTTCATCTACATTATATATTTTTGCAAGTTCTATACATCTTTTTTGTACGCATTTTGAATGATAGTATCTTTTTTCTGATAATTTTGATTTTATTATTTCTTCTATTTCTTTAATATCTTTCATTTGATTTCCTCTTTTTTGTATTTTTCTAAAATTTCTCCAAATTTCATGCTATTTGATGCTTTTAATAAGATTTTATCATCTTTTTGTTTATTTTTTAATAAATATTCTGCTGCTTCTTCATTACTGTTACAAATTACTACATTTTTTATTCCACCTTCTCTGGCTTTTATAGCAATATTTTTTGCATCTTCTCCTACTGTAATTAATATATCTATATTATTTTTTGAAACTTCAATTCCTATTTTCTCATGTAATTCTTTTGAAAATTCTCCAAGTTCTTTTACATCTCCTAAAACAGCTATTTTTCTTCCTTCTTTTAATGAAGTCAGATATTCTAAACTTGGCTTTATTGACTCGAAACTTGCATTATAGTAGTCTTTTATAAAAGTAATTCCTTCTATTTTTTCTATGTCCATTCTATCTTTAGTAAATTCTACATTTTTTAATCCATTTTTTATTTTTTCTATATCAATTCTTAATATACTTCCTACTGCTATTGCTGATAGTGCATTATATATAAAAGGTTCTCCAGCTTTATTTGTTTCAATTATATCATTATTAAATCTAAAAATATTTTTATCTTCTTTTATCTCTATGTCCTTTGCCATATAATCACTTTTTTCATTTATTCCAAAAGTTATTTTTTTATATGTTTTATCTTCTAAATTCCAGTTATGTAATAAGTCGTTGTCATTATTTATTATTATTTCTCCATCTTTTTTCATTCCTTCTAATATTTCTAGTTTTGCTTTTAATATATTTTCTCTAGAGCCTAGATTTCCTATATGAGATGTTCCAATATTTGATATTACACATATTGTAGGTCTAGCAATTTGAGTTAGTTCACTAATCTCTCCAAAATGATTCATTCCCATTTCTACGACTAAAGCTTCATGGTCTTTTAATGATAATACTGTAAGTGGAACTCCTAATCTATTATTGTAGTTTGCTATTGTTTTTTGAGTTTTATATTTTTGTGATACTACACTTGCAATTGTATCTTTTGTACTTGTTTTTCCTACGCTTCCTGTTATTCCTATAACAGGAATATCATATTTCTCTCTTTTAATTTTTGCCATTTCAACTAATGTATCTTTTGTATTTTTTACTTTTATTATTGATGAATTTTTTATATTTTTAATTTCATCTTCTTCTAATAAAACATCCTCTACAATACATACTTTTGCACCTTTTTCTATTGATTCTTTTATGTATATATCTCCATTATTATTTTCTCCTTTAATAGATACATATGTATCTCCTGGATTTATCTGTCTAGAGTCTAATTTTATATTTTCTATAATATCTTCTTTGTTTCCTATTATTAACTCTCCAATATTATTTTCTATAATATCTTTTATTTTTAAATCATTCATTTAAGTTTTTCCTCCAAAAAAATAGGAATATATTTTTATAATATATTCCTATTATAATTTAGTTGTGTTTTTATTTCAAGATTTTTTTATATTTGTTATATAATACACCAAATACTGCTACTACTATTAATCCACCAATTAGTAGAACTGATACTATTGCTTTTCCTGCCGCTGGTAAATTTGTTGTACTTACTGTACCATCTTTTCCTGATGTAGTTCCTCCTACAGTAGATCCTCCTGATGTACCTTTTCCTGATGTGCTTCCTCCATTACTGCTTCCGCCTGATGTACTTCCACCATTATTGTTTCCACCTGATGTATTTCCTCCATTATTGTCGTCTTCGTCGTCATTGTTATTATTGCCCCCACCTTGACCTTCTCCATTGTTATCATTAGTATCTTTTATTGTAATAGTATAACTTGCATCAGCCATATCAATATCTTGTGTTTCATCTGAAGTTAGTAATTTAGTTAATTTTATTGTTGTAGAACCTTCTTTTGGAGTTGATTTTACTTTTAAAGTTATTCTTAATACTTCTGTTCCGTCTTTTGCTTCTTGAGGTTCTACTGTAAATTTATTGTTTGCTTCATTATAATCTGATGATTCTCCTTGAAAACTATTTGTTGTTAATTTTTCAAATACATTTGTATCGTAATCTATAACTCCTTCTATTGCATTTAATCCTGTAGGTATATTAGTTTGTCCAACAGAAATAACTAGTGTTACGGAGTCACCTGGTGATAATGTACTTTTCCCAGCAGTAATCTTTAGTGAGGCTTCACTTGCTGCTTGTGAAAAATTAGATATACTCAATATTAATAAAATTATTAGTATAACGCTTAATACTTTTTTCATTTTTAATCTCCTTCTTTTTATTTAACCTTATTATATATTATATTTTTTTATTTTTTATTTGTAAATAGCAAATTTAGGATTTTTAAACTAAACTAGTTATTTTACCTATAATATATCTCTGCATTATTTGTTTATCTGTTAGTTGTTCTTCTCCATTACAGTTCACATCTGATGCTTTTTTCTGTTCTTCATCAAATTCCACTTTATTTATTCTGTATCTTCTAAAATTACTTAAGTCTGTTATACTTAATTTTCCGTCTTTATTTATGTCTCCTATTACTATTAATGTATATGCTGTACTTTCTCCAGTTTTTTTACTTGTTACAACTAATTTTTGTCCTGTTTTCATTATTGTAGAATTTTGAATTTGTTCATTTTTTTCTTTTACAACATAGTCCATATTTGTTTCTATATTCTTCTTAAAGTTCGTATATGTTGTTTCTGGTAATATTTTCATCACATAATTTCCATCTTGTTTATAATTTAATATTCTAAAATATTCTTCTTCAGGGTTATCTGGGTTGTCTGGGTTTGTAGATTTTTTTACTATTATAGTTACTTTCATATTTTGACTAACATTACCTGCTTTATCAATAGCTGCAGCCCAAAGGTAATATTCTCCTTCTTCATCTATTGTAATAGATATGTCTTTATTTGATTTGTCAGAATCATAGATTTCTGTATCTGTAGTTTCATTTCTTAATCCAAATTCTATACAATCAGTTCCAGATCCAATATCTTCTGGCAATGGTATTTCTATTTTTACATCAGTGTCATTAAATGTATATGTTTTATCTCTTTCAGCTTTTTGTCCATTTAATATAATTGTTGGCATAGGTGGCTTTACATTATCTAGTACTGTAACATTGAATTTAGTTTGTGCGGCGCCATCAGAAGTTTGTGCATTTATTACTGCTATTCCTGGCTTTAATGCTGTGATTTTTCCTTTATTGTCAATTCTTACAATACTACTGTCATCCACTGTCCATAATACTGTTTTATTTCTTGATTCTATAGGTTTTATATCAGTATATAGTTGAAGTTCTTCTCCTACATTCATAGTTGCACTATTTTGATATAATGCTTCAAATATTATATATGGATCTGTTATTTTCTCATTGATTTCTGCTGCATCAGCTGCAGTTATAATTCCATCTCCATTTACATCTGCTGATACTTCATCAAAAGTTACATTTATAGAAGCATCTAATACGTATAATTCTACTAATAAATGATCCTCGTTAGTTATTATTCCGTCTTTATTAACATCTCCAATTAGATGTTTTTCACCATCTACTGTCAAGTATTCACTATCAGTATATATATGTATACCATCTTCTGAATTGCTAGATTTTATTATTACCTTAGCATTAATTGTTATTGCGTTTCTACCATTATCTGCGCAACTACATTTAATTGAATATTCTCCTGGTTCTTTTATTACAAAATCGTGTTTTGATGGTGTATCATGGAATGAATCATCATAAATATTTCCATCATTTACATCCTCTACAATTAATTCTAAGTAATTTATTCCTGATTCATTATCAGTTGCTTCTGCATGTATTTGTACACCTTTTTCATTGAAGTTATAAGTATTTCTATCTTGAACATCTTGATTGTTTATTTTAAATTGCACTATAGGTCTTGTTACATCTCTTATTATATTTATGATTTCTGTTTTTGATTTTCCTTGACTATCTGTTACTGTTATTGCTATTTCATAACTTCCTTCTGCTGTAATATCAAAATTTGTTTCGTTATTTTTTATAGTGTTATTATTACTATCATTTTGGTATATGAATAATTTCTCTTTTGTTTCACCTTTTACTAAGTCTTTAGTTTGATTATTATATTTTATTTGTCCGTTACTATAAGTAGTTCCTGTTATTTCTAAGTATACACTTTTTATATATGCATTATCTTTACTGTCTGTTGTATTTGATTTTACTTTTATTTCTGTTTTATCACTTTCCTTATTTTCTGATACACTTACTTCTGGTTCTACTTTATAATTACCAACTGTAATTGTACAATCTCTACTTATTGAGTTATTCTGGGTTGATCTAGCTGTTATTACAGCTGTTCCAGGACTTATTCCTTTAACATTTCCGTTATCATCTACTGTTGCTACAGCATTATTATTGCTTGACCATGTTATATTTCCAACACTTACACCTGATGGATATGCTGTTATGTTTAATTTTTGTGTTTGGTTTATTCCTAAATCTAAAGATGTTATTTTGAAACATGGAAATATATATAAATTATCTAATACTTTTTCTAATATCATTGTGCTTTCTGCTGCACTCAAAACTTCGTCTCCTTCTACATATGCTGCTTCTTCTACGTCTAATTCAAACAAAGAATCAAGTACATGTTGTAGAACTCTACTTGCATCATCAGCAGTTAATATTCCATCACCATTTACATCACCCATTAATATTCTTTTGCCATTTATAGTTTTATAATCTTTTTCTGTATAAAAACTAATTTCTGTTATCTTTGTACTTGGTACTACTGTTATTCCTATACTTCCTGTTATAGCGCCATTAAATGCTGATACTATTATGGTAGCAGTTCCTTGTGATTTTATTTTTAATTTTCCGTCTTTATCAACATCTACTACGTTTTTATTGATACTTATATATGATACTTCTCCTGTAATAGCATTTGCTGGTGTAATTACTGTTTTTAATTCGTATATATTTTCTGTTTTATCAAATTCTATTTCTGTATTTTCTAATTTAGTTTTTTGAATACTATAATCTTTGAAATTAATTTGATTTTTATATAATTCTAATTTTATATTTGTTGGCTTTATATCTCCGATTTTTGAGATTTCTATATTTTTAAATTTGTATGTCTTGGGTGAAGATATTATTGGTTCATTTACATCTAGTCTTAACCAATATTCGCCTGTATTTTTAGGAGTAAATATACAATTTTGATTTGCTATTCTTATTAAACTTTCTCTATCTGATGCATTTCCATTTCTTACTAGCCATGCTTCTACACAATTTGCTTTATTTTCTATACTCCATTTTACTCCGTTTTCTATTTCACAATTAAATACATAGTTTTTTCCAGCCTCTAAATATACTTTTCTTCCTACATATCCAAAACTGTCTCCACTTGACACTTTAGGAGTTACAAAAAAAGTTTCTGTATTATTATCGTTTTCTATTACATAATCTATTTTTGTATCTGTTTTTGATGTAAGGTTGTCTGATTTAGCTATTAGGTTTTTAGATGGAACTTGATTTTCATTTACAACATTTATTGTTGATATCGCAGATACTCCACTATATTTTGCTTTTGCAGTAATTACGGCTTGTCCTTCTCCTACTGCTGTTACATTTCCTTTACCATCTACTGTTGCTATAGTAGTATTACTGCTTGTATATTCAATTTCATCTTGTGTATCTGTTGTATTAAATTTTGCATTTAGGTTTTGTGTTCCTGTTTGTCCTTTTATAAATGTTTTTTCTATATCTAATGTTATATTTGTTATCGGATTTCCTATTTCTATAATACTCATATTAGAAAAGTTTGCTTCTGTATTAGGTGAATTTATATCTAATCTAATTGTATATATATCTGTTCTTTTTGGTTTGAATAAGAATTCTTTATTTTTTTCCATTCTTATATGTGTAGATTTATTGTCATAAAGATATACTTCTACTGATTTGTCATCTGTTCCATATGGTTTATCAGTATCTACTGAAAAAGAATATGTTTTTCCTTGTTGTAAATAAACTCTTGCTTTTGTGTATATATAATTATCATAAGAATTACCTAATGACCTAGCATTTATAATATTTCCGAGACAAAAATATTATACTCATCTTATTATTATTTGACTCTTCATCCTCGGCGTCCATATTATATATTAAGTTCTCTTTATTTTTAGTACTTATTACTGTATTTTCTTCTATTTCTACTATACTTGGTTCATATAAAATTTCTTCTTTTCCATTTTTTGTAGATGTCTTTATTTCATATACTCCACTTTCATTTACACTTATAATTTGATTATTTTGTGTTAATTGTATATCTGTACCTAAAGATATATTCATATTACTATTAATGCCATCTGCAGTAAACAAATATCTTTTTCCTTTTTGTAATATTACTCTATCTTGAGTTTTTTCTTTAGAAGTAAGTAGCATCTTTGCTCCACTATTTTTGATTAAGTTTTCAGAAGGGTATGTTACAGATTTTCTTTTTATTGTTAGATTTGATATTGTTCTTGAACTATAACCTAAAAATCCAACAAAATATGTTCCACTTGTATCTACATTAAGTATTCCACCCCATCCAAAAGGATTATACTCTGGTAATATAAACCCACTATTTTCCTTCCAAAACCATAGAGAGTAGCTTTTCTCAAAATTACTCATACTGCCAGAGTTATATGAAATGATATAATCTTTATTTGCTTCTAGAGTTACTTTTCCTATTGATAAAGTCTCGTCTGCTCCTGATATTATTTTACCTTCAACAAACGAGGTATTATCAGATTGCTCCAACTCCTCATCAACTTCAAGTGTGCCGTAAATCCATTGATTCTTTGTACTCATGTTATACGATTTATTTGCTAATAACCTTCTTTTTAACCTATATTCATTACGTGTATAATAATACAGATTGTTTGTTTTTTCAAATCCTTCAAATAAATTCTCACCGTTACCATCTTGTTCTATCATCTTTTCTGTTTCATCTGTTTGTATTACTTTATTTAATTTTACTACATGTAAGCTCGAGAGTATCTCTAAAATCATTATTCCTATGATTATAATAGAAATCAAAATAGGTTTTTTACTTTTCATAATTTCTCTCCCTTGTTTTTAGTAATTTTTTATAACAATGATGTTAGTTTTCCTATAATATAGTTTTGCATTCTTTGTTTATCTGTTAGTTCTTCTTCTCCATTAAAGTTCATGTCTGATGCTTTTTTCTGTTCTTCATCAAATTCCACTTTATTTATTCTGTATCTTCTGAAATTACTTAAATCTGTTATACTTAATTTTCCGTCTTTATTTATATCTCCAATTACAATTAGTATGTAACTTGTACTTTCTCCTGTAATTTTACTTGTTACTGTTATTTCTTGTCCTGTTTTTATTAAGTTTTCGTCTGATATTTCTGTTCCATTTTCTTTTACAACATAATCCATGTTTGTATCTATATTAGTTTTAAAGTTTTCATATGTTGTTTCAGGTAAAATTTTACTTATATATTTTTCTTCTTTTAAGTAGTTATTTACTAAGAAATATTCATTTATGTTTATTGTAAATTCTTTAGTAGCTGTAGCTTCATTTCCTGCATTATCAGTCTCTTTGACTGTTACTGTATAAGTTCCATTTTTATTTACTTTTATTTTTTCTGATGGTACTTCGCTTCCTTCAGATATTGTGTCTCCATTTTCATTTTTGATTTCATACTTAAAAGTATTTTTTCCTGAACCATTATTTTCAGGTTCTGTTGATTTTATTGTCACTGATACAGGGCTTGTATAAACTTCTTCTTCTAAAGTTCCTTCTAGAGTTATTTCTGGAGTTTTTGGTAATTCTGTATCTATTTTTATCTCAAATTCTATTATCTCACTGTCTTCTCCCTTTCTATTTTGTGATTTGAAATATAGTTTTCCACCATTAGATTTTAGTCCTGAATCTTTGAAATATAATTCTCCTCCTTCACTTGTACTTCCTATATTATCCATTTCTGTCCATGTCGCTTTATCTGTTGAGTAATAGTAGTATAATTCAGAATCTGGATTTTCTGTTTCTATATATATGTCATTTGTATTACTCCAAGTACCTGGTACATATTCTTCTGGATTTGTATTTTTATTTTTTGTTGCTTTTAATGTAGGTGCTTTTAATGATGATTCTTCTGTTTCTATTATGAATTCTTTTGTAACTATTGTTCTATTTTTAGCTCCATCAAAAACTTCTGCTACAGCTTGATATCTTCCATCTTCTAAAATCTCTGTGCTTGCTGTATCTTCATAAGCAGATCCAAATCCAACGTCTTCATATTCCGTTCCTGTCCAATTTTCTATTGACCAATAGTTTGTATATTCTGATTCGTTATCTATACCTGCTTCGAAGTTTACTGTTACTGTTGTATGGTATCTATCTTCTCCTTCTACTATTTCACCTTCAATTGTTATTTTTGGCTCTTCAGGAGCTATTTTATCTATTTTGGTAACATATATAGAATAATCATAAATTTGGCTATTTGAATTACTTGTTGCTGCAACTATATATTCACCATTTTCTTCTGCTGTGAAAGTACATGTATTTCCTTCCCATTCTACTCCTTCTATTGGTTCAGTGTCTGAATCATCTTTTCTTATAACTACTTCATATAATCCTGAAACGCTTTGGAAATTGATTGTTATTTTAGCTGATTCATTTGTCCATTCTTCTGGATTACCTGTTACTGATTCTACTTCTAATTCATCAACATCTACTTTTACTAATTCATCATATTCTCTTTGTGATTCATTTCCTGCATAATCTGTTGCTATTAATTTTATTTTATATTTTCCTGATTCTTCGATTGTTAAGATATTTTTTCCGTAATCACTAGTATCTTTATAATCGTCTCTAATATGTGTATTTTCTTTTAAAACTTCTCCTCCTTCATCTAGTAATTGACATTTTAAACTTTTTACTCCTGAACCATAATCATCTAATGCATCTACAGATATATTAACTTCACTTCCATACCAATAATCTTCTTCTAAAGTACCGCGTACTAATATATCTAAGTCACTTGGTTGGATTGTATCTATATTTACTTCAAATGGTTCTGATGTTTCAATTTCTTTATCATCATCTGCTAATTTTGCTAATATTAAATATTCTCCATCTTCACTTAATACGATTTTTTCTTCCTCATTATAGTCTTTCCAATCATCAGTATTTATTTTATATTGGTATTTTTTATTACCACTTGTAATGCTACCTCCACTTATTGTTAATGTTACTTCTTGGTTTGTCCAAGTTCCCGAAATATAATTTTCAGCTGTTATTGTTGGTGCTACTAAAACGTCTTCTTCTGATATTGTTATTGTTTCTGAAATAGATTCTGTTTTGTGACCTACATTATCTGTTGCCCTAGTTTTTATTTCATATGTTTGTCCACTTTCTAATCCTGTGATTGTTGAATTTTCGCTCCAATTCCAATTTTGAGTACCTTTTTTACAATATCCATATTCTTTTTTACTAATTCCGCTTCCTGTTTGAGTATCTGTTTGATTCATTTCTACTTTTACATCTGTATTAGATTGTTTTGTTACTGTTGGTTTTGCATTACTTGGAGCTTGGTTATCTATTTTAAAATAATAGAAATCTGATACTGTTAAGGAATTTGCATTATTATAAACTTCTGAATATACTTTATATTGTTGGCCTTCTTTCCATTTACTTGTATTTTTATAATTTCCATCTCCTACCCAGAATTCGTCCCAAGTATCAGTTAGTTCATCAATACATAACTCATGGCTATTTATTCCACTTAATGTGTCTTCTGTGTATGTGTATGAAAATTCTACATTTTCATCATGCCATTTATAATCGTTTTCATTGTTCCCTGTTACATCTTGATTATTTACTTTTATTATTGGTTTTTCTGGGGCAGTTGTATCTATACCGAACCATATAACTCCTGAACTGTTTCCAGCTTTATCTATTGCTCCAATATATTTATATCCATCTGTTGAGAAAGTGTTACTTGTAGTTTCTGCATTAGATCCGTTTAAATCATTAACATTTGTGTAATCTTCTCTTTTACTTGATTCTTCTGCCCATTGTAAACCATTATCATCTAATCCCATATTATCTGAAACTGTTACAGTCTTTGCTTCGTCATACCATTCACCATTTTTTACGTTTTCTATTTGAGGTGGTGTTTTATCTATATTAAAATATTTTTGTTCACTTTCATTTCCGGATTCATCATATCCAATTACATAGTATTGTCCTTCTTCTGAAATTATTGCATTATTACTATAACTTTTATCTTCTTTATAATCATTTCCATTTTTCTTGTATAATTTAAATGCGTTTTGTGCAGATACTCCTGAAAACCTATCTTTTACATTAATAGTTACTGTATTATTAGTATATCCTTTATTATTTATTCCATTTAATGTTATAGTTGGTTTAACTTTGTCTTTTTCCCATTTTAATTGTGGGTATCCATAATCAGAAGTTGCTTCAAATCCCCAATATTGATTTCCACCTATTAGAGAAATAAAGCTATCTTGTTTCATTTCTTGTTCTGTTTTCTCATCTGCTTCGTCATCTTCTCCTAATTCAGCTAAATAATAACAGTCGTCTTTCAATGCGTTCATATTATTTGATATAGCAGCTCCGTTTTCTGTTTCGTTTATTGTTACTTTTCCTACATTATAACAATATGCAATTATATCATTGTTTTTTGAAGTACTAATTATTCCTCCTGCTGTGTCATTTCCTTCTACAGTTCCTTTATTATAACACCATTCAATATTATTATCGCCATCGCTATTTCCTGCTATTCCTCCTTGTGCTCCATCACCACTATTTTTAATTGTTGAACCATTGTAACATTCTGAAATAAATGTTCTAGATATATGTCCAGCTATTCCTCCTACTGATCCTTCACCTTTTATTGTACAATTTGATGTATAACATTTTTCTATTAATGAGTCAACTGAATCTCCTACTATTCCTCCTGGATCATCATGTCCAGTTATTGTACTATTCTCTATTCCTAAATTTTTTATTGTTGCTTCATTTATATCAGTAAAGAATCCTGCTTTATCATAAATATTTACATTTAATTTAGATATAACATGTCCGCATCCATCAAATATGCCTCTAAAGTCTTTTATAGGAGTCCAAGCTTCATTATTATAATCAATGTCTGCCATTAAATATGCATTGACATTTTTATTTTCTCCGTTATTTACTTGATTTCTAAAATTATCTAATTCATTTTTATTGTTTATATATATTTTAGTATTTTCTTCCCATTTTAATTTTGGGTAATTATTTGGTTTATAAATCCAAAATGTTGAACTTAAATTTTTTATAAATTCTTCTTTTTTCATTTCTACTTCTGTCTTTAATGTTGCATTAAATTGATTACCTGTTCCTACTAGATAGAAACAATTGGTTTTGTGGTCAAAAGAACTAGGAGAAATTCCTCCTTGTTTTGCTTCATCTGACATTTGGTTTGATTCTACTTTTCCTACATTATAACAATATTTTATATTAGTATTATTTAATGTTAATCCTGCTATTCCTCCAGAGATTATACCTTTTATATTTTCAGTATTATAGCAATAACTAATTACACTTGATTTTCCTTGTGTTTGCCCTATTATTCCACCTGCACCATCTGTAGATTCAACAATTAGTGATACTTTACCTTTATTAAAACAACTTTTTATTGTTACACCATTTCCTATACCAACTAATCCACCTGCACTTTCATGTGCAGAAACTGTAGAACTCTCGTTATAACAACATTCTATATTTGTATTTGTGGCATTTCCTACAATTGCTCCTGCTCCTCCATTTGTACTAGTAGTTTTTATTGTAGCTGATTTTATTCCTAGGTTTGTTATTGTAGCTCCATTTGTAGTACTGAATAATCCTATAGCTTCGCCTCTATTATCTGTATAATTTATATTAAAATAACTGATATAGTGACCTAATCCATTAAAAGTACCTTGAAAGTTTTTGATTGGTGTCCAAGATTTATCATTTTCTTTTGAAAAATCTATATCTGCTGTTAGATATACTTTTGATTTAGTATGTAATCCTTTATTTACATCGTCTCTAAACTTTCTTAATTCTGCCACAGAACTTATATATATGTTTTCTCCTTCTTGTTTGTAGTCTGCAGTTTCTGCTACATTAGGAAGTAAATTTTTTGTCCCATTAATAAAAAAAGACAGCATACCCAATATGGCTACTAAAACTATTAAAAAAATACACAGTACGATTGTGATAATTTTAGACTTCTTCATATTCCTCTCCTTTTGGCACTGATTTTTAAATATTTATTTTTTATTATAAAATTTATTATTATTTTGTAAAGTCTTTATATTTTTCTATATTTTTTTATTTATTTTTTACCTACGGATATTAATTTTTTTTTTATATATTAAATTTTCATTACATTTTTCATCAATTTTTTAAAATTTATGCATTTTAAATTGTTTTTTTGACAAAAATGGAGTTCCTAATATAGGAACTCTATTGAATTTAATATAATTTACGGGATTTTTCTGTTAAAATAATTAACTATTTTTCTACACTCCTATTTGCAATTTCAATTGCTTTTGTTACTATATTTCCGCAAGTTTTAGATGGTACGTTTGCCCAACTTCCACCATCTTTTTTTACTTGATCATATACTCCCAATTCTTTAGCTATCTCTTCTCTTAGATTTTCGGAAATAAGTTTTGAATTTCTACTCATTTGAAATTACCTCCTTATTTTTGAATTTCTATTTGAAAGATTTTTAATAATCTTTAAATTTAAAGATTATATTAATATTATTTTCTTTTTTTCATTTTTTATAAATGAAATTTTTTCCTAAAATTTTATTTTGTTATTAAACTGTTTTTAATTTTATTTTGTTAATATTCCACCCTCAGTCTCTACAATAACCAATATATTCTCCTCTTTTCCAGTTTCCGCATTTATATAAACTAAAAATTCAGTTTCTTCAACTTTTCCCTTAAATTCATAGCAAAATATTTCTGTCTTCCATTCTGTAGGTATAATTGCTAAACCTTCGCTTTCAATATTTAATTTTTTATTTAAGCTCGCCTTTGCTTCTTCTATTGAAATTTTAGGTGTTGGAATTTGTCTTTGTGTATGAGAATTTAAATATCCATTTGTTTCTATTCCTAGTATTTCTCCATTATCTAAACCTATTTTTAATTTAATTAAATCTGGATATATTACAACATTTTCTTGAGTATATGCGTAGTTTATTGTTATTACATTTTCAAGAGTTTGATAATATGTTTCTTTCATATTATTAAATCCTTTTTCTGATAAAAATTTTTTTCCAATTTCATTTGCCTCTTCTCTACCTATATTACTGTTTTCTACATTTCTTAAGTTATTCATTAATACTACTTTTCCACCTTGTTTTGATATTGATATTGAAGCTTTTTGATCATGGTCTTTTATTTTTACTGAAAAATCATATACTGGTATATTTCCATTTTCTATAAAGCTATTTAAGTTTATTTCCTCTACTTTATCCTCACCTATGAATTCTTTTGCTATTTGTTTTGCTCTTTCCTCATCTACTTCTTCGGTTCCTAATCCTTTTTTCTCCATAGTTTCTATATGTTCTGAAAAAGCGCCATCATATATTAATCCTGCATATTCATTAAAGTTATTATCTATATTTACTAATGTGTCTAATGATACATTGTCGACTTGTTGAGTGTAGTCTTTATTTTTATTTTTAGTTATATCGTCCCATGATATTGCTCCTGAGTTTAAATCATCTAACATTTGATTAAGACTGTCTTTTAAGTCTAAGCTGTAATCATGTAGCATTTCTAGGTTATCAAGTTCTTCTTGTGTTAAATCTTCATTATTTATACTTTTTCTTGATAGTGAATAACTGTATTCACTTACTTGATTTAAAAATTTTGCTGTTTTCGTTAGTTCTTCTGTTGTAAGTGGAATTTGAGAAAGATATGATACTGCTAAATCTGCTTGTCTCCATACTTCTGTTAATGTTTCTGCACCATGAGTACTATCTGATGAAATTGTTGCTTTTGCTAAGAAGTTTTCAATGTTTTGAACATATCCTACTAGTTCATTAAATGCCATATCATAAGATGTCGCTGATGTTTGTTTTATTTGTTTATCTTTGTTATAGATAAAATAGGCTGCTAAGCCTAGTATTATTAATAGAATTAAAATAACTCCTATAAATAATCTATCTTTATTTTCTTTCATTTTGTCTCTCCTTATCTTTTTTTGTTATTTTTTTCTTTATATAAAAAAATATTCATTTTATTTTTATTTTTTTTATTTTGTGATATAATTTCTTTAAATTTTAATTTTGTTTTTCAAATATTTGGAGGATTTATGAAAAAAATTTTAATTTTTTATGGAGCTTATGGTGGTGGTCATCTTGCTGCTGCAAAGTCTATTAAGGAATATATTGATTCTCATTATGATGATTGTGAGACTTTGATGGTTGATTGTATTGAATATGTTAATAAGTTTATAAATAAGTTATCAACTGCAGCTTATAGGGAAATGGCTAAAAAGGCTCCTTGGATGTGGAAACATGTTTATAATAATTCTGATTCTGGTGTTTTATCTATAATATCAGAGTCTTCTAATAAATTGATGTCTAGAAAGCTTAATGTTATTCTTCAAGAGTTTAAACCTGATTTAGTAATTTCTACTCATCCTTTTTCTAATCAAATGTGTACAGAGCTAAAAAAACGTCATAAAATAGATTGTAAAATTGCTACTGTTTTGACTGATATGGCTCCTCATTCACAGTGGATTGTAAATAAAGAGTATATAGATTATTTTTTTGTTGCTAATAAAGATATGAAGGAAAGTTTATCTGATTCAGGTATTCCAGATTTTAAAATTTTCTTAACTGGGATTCCTTTGTCTAATAGATTTTTGGAGAATTTTGATAAAGAAAAAATATTTAATGAATTTAATTTAGATTCTTCTAAAAAGACGATTTTGTTTTTTGCTGGTGGTGAATTTGGGTTAGGTAGAAAAAGAACTCATTTGGTTTTTCGTGCTTTACTTCGTCTTTTTAAAACTTCTCAAGTTATTGCTATTTCAGGAAGAAATAATAAGATGAATCAAAAATTTAAGGAACTGGTTTCTTTGTATCATGCAGAAAATAGAGCTATTGTTTTAGATTTTACAAATAAAGTTCCTGAACTTATGAGTATTTCTGATTTTGTTATTACGAAGCCTGGAGGATTAACTACTTCTGAAGCATTGGTTTCTGGCCTTCCTATTGTTGTTATAAATCCTATTCCTGGTCAAGAGGAGGAAAATGCTGAGTTTTTAGTAAAAAATCATCTTGCTGTTTGGATAAAAAAAGATGATAATATAGCTAGAGCTTTAAAGAATTTATATAGGCATCCTGAAATTTTAAATGAGATTAGAAATAATATCCCAAATTTTGCAAAACCTAATTCTACAGAAAATATTTGTAAGATTTTATTAGAGGATTAAAAAGGCATGTAGAAAAAAAGAATCCACAGTTTTTTGACAATCTGTGGATTTTTTTAAATTTCTCTTCTTCCTTCCATTGCTTTCATTAATGTTATTTCATCAGTATATTCTAAATCGCCTCCAACTGGTATACCGTGGGCAATTCTTGTAACTTTTATTCCTAATGGTTTTATAAGTTTAGAAAGGTATATAGATGTAGCTTCTCCTTCTACTCTAGGATTAGTAGCTATTATTACTTCTTTTATTTCATTGTTTTGAAGTCTTGCTAATAATTCTTTTATTTTTATATCATCAGGTCCTATCCCATTCATTGGTGAAATAGTTCCATGTAGTACATGATAAACACCTTTATATTCGTGAGTTCTTTCCATTGCCATTATATCTCTTACATCTTCTACTACACAAATTATGCTTTGGTCTCTTTTTGGACTTGAACATATAGGACATGGGTCTACATCAGTAATATTGAAGCATGTTGAACAGTATTTTAATTTTTCTTTTGCTTCTTTTATCGAATTTATAAATTCTTCTGTTTCTTCTTTACTTAAATCTAACATATGAAAAGCAAGTCTTACTGCTGTTTTATGTCCAATACTAGGTAATCTTTCAAAACTCTCTATTAACTTTTCAATAGATGGCGCATAATATGACATATTTTTTCCTTTCTTTTATTATAGACCGGTTTGAATTATTAAGCATTTTTCTTGAAGTTTGGGCGGGAATGTATAGGGTGAGGCTTTGTAGTGACGGGCGATTAATAATCGCCCCTACAGGTCGCCCCTACACGTCTTTGCCCTTTGCCTGCCTCTATATCTTTTTCATTACATTAATCCTGGAATATTGAATTTTCCCATACCTTCTGCAGTAGCTGTATCAACCTTTTCAATAGCACCATTTACACATGTAATTATTAAATCTTGCAATGTTTCTACATCTTCTGGATCTACTACTTCTTTTTTTATTTTTATTTCTTTTATTTCTCTGTTTCCATTTACTTTTACGTATACAGCTCCTCCACCTACAGAGTTTTCAAAGTCTCTCATTGAAATTTCTTCTTGTGTTTTTTCCATATCTGCTTGCATTTTTTTAGCTTCTTTCATTAGTTTATTGATATTCATTCCTCCTGGGAATCCTCCCATTCCACCTGGAAATCCTCCTCTTTTTGCCATTTTGTTTTCCTCCTTTTTATTCATCTATAATATTAAATGGGATATCTAATCCCTCCATATTATTTTCATTATTATCTTTTACAATATTTTCAGCATCTTGCACTTTTATTTGCATTTCTTTTCCTGTCTCATCAAATATTGCTTTTACGATTTCTTGTCTATTGGCTGGATCTTCTATTACTCTTTTGCCAAATGGAGTTAGCCCAACAATTCCTATTTGCATGTCATTTATCTCAACTGCTTTTGTATTTAATAAGTTTGTAAATAGAGTAATTTTTCCTTTTGTTTTTAAAGAATTGATTACATTCTTCCAATAATCTGTTCCTTTTATATCTTTTATTTCTACTTTTTTCTCTTCTTTTTTAGGTTTTTGAGATGCCTGCTTTTCTGGTTTTTCTTCTTTTTGTCTTTTTGGATTTTCTTGAAAATTATTAATTTTATTTTCTAAGGATTTTACTCTTTTTTCTAAATCCCCATTTGCGCTCGTAGCTTGGCTTTGTAACAATTTCAATATTCCAGTTTGAAACATGATATTTTTATGTGTAGACCATTTTATATTGTTCTCTAATTCTGATAGTTGATATATCATATTAAACAGTTCATCTTGCTCTACCTTTTGGCTAATTGCTTCTATTTCTTCTAATTCTTTTTCATTGTATAGCTCTAGTTTTCCTTTTGACTTATAGACAAGAATATCTTTTAGGTACTTTATAATTTCCCATAGAAAATAGTATAAATCTTTTCCTTCTGAAATTATTTGTTCTGTTATTTCTAATGTTTCTTGTTTATTTTTTTCTGTTATACTATTTACTATTTTATTTATATATTCTAGTTTAGGTACTCCTGCTAGGTCTTTTACTAGATTATCTGTAACTGTATTTTCTCCTTCTTGTATACATCTTTCTAATATACTTATTGCATCTCTCATAGCTCCTTCTGATAGTACTGCTATTGTTCTTAACGCATTTTCATCTATGTTTATATTTGATTCTTTACATATTATTTTTAATCTTTTTATGATATTTTCGTTTGATATTCTTTTAAAATCAAATCTTTGGCATCTTGAAAGTATTGTTGCTGGAAGCTTTTGAGGCTCTGTTGTTGCTAATATAAATTTAACATGCTTAGGTGGTTCTTCTAATGTTTTTAATAGTGCATTAAAAGCTCCTGTTGAAAGCATATGTACCTCATCTATTATATATACTCTATATTTAGCTTTTGTAGGTAAGAAATTGACTTCTTCTCTTATACTTCTAATGTCTTCTACACTGTTATTTGATGCTGCGTCCATTTCTACAACATCTGTTAATGAGCCATTTAATATTTCTTTACATATTTCACATTCGTTGCATGGTTCGCCGTCTTTAGGATTTAAACAGTTTACTGCTCTTGCTAATATTTTAGCTGCTGATGTTTTTCCTGTACCTCTTCCTCCATTGAACAAATATGCATGTCCTACTCTATCTGCTATTACTTGATTTTTTAATGTTTTGGTTATTGCTTCTTGGCCTACTATTTCACTAAAAGTTAAAGGTCTAAATTTCCTATATAATGCGGTATAAGACATTTTTGTCCCTCCTTTTAGAATTTTTACTAAAAAAAAGTAGCTTCTCTGTGGAAAGCATGTCATCACATAAATACACTACTTATCGCTGCTTTCTTCCGAATCTGACGAGGTTCATAGCTTTTTATTGAAACATACTCTCCACACAAAAGCTACCATTTCTTTTCTATGGATTATTATATAATGATATTTCATTTTTAGCAATAGTTATTTTTATTTTTTGCAATAAAAGTTACTAGTTAATACAATTTATGTTATTGTATTTGAAAACACTTAAAAATAAAGACTTTCTCGGCTCAATACACTCGTTATAGATTCTAACAAAAATTAAAACGAGCCTCTCGCTGT
>CANQZP010000009.1 GCA_947628395.1 uncultured Clostridia bacterium | reverse complement strand
TTATGAAATGGATGCTTGTATAGTAGCTACTCATATGATGTTAGAAGCTACAAATGTAGGTGTAGATAATATATGGGTAGAAATGTTTGACAAGAATATTCTAAAACAAGAATTTAATTTAGATTCAAATATTGAACCAATATGTCTTATTCCATTAGGATATAAGACTGATGATTGTAAACCTTCACCTATGCATAATACTAGGAAGGATTTATCAGAAATTGTTGAATATAAATAAAAATAAGAAGAAAGGAATTAATGTATAATGGAAAATAAAAATGTTACAGAAACTCATGGAGGCGCATTTGGAATGGGAGAGCCAAATGTAAATTTTGCAAAATATTTTATAGGAAATTCGTATTTAAAACCATTAGCTAAAACAGAAAATGGTATAATTTTTGCTAATGTTACATTTGAACCAAGATGTAGAAATAATTGGCATATTCATAAAGCAGAAAAAGGTGGAGGTCAAGTTTTAATTTGTGTTGAAGGAGAAGGTTGGTATCAAGAAGAAGGAAAACCAGCACAAAGTTTAAAAGTAGGAGATATTGTTGTAATTCCAGCTAATGTAAAACATTGGCACGGGGCAAAAACAAGCTCTTGGTTTAGCCACATAGCAGTAGAAGTACCTGGAGAAAATACATCAAATGAATGGCTTGAACCTGTAACAGATGAGGAATATAACAAATTATAAATAAAATTTAGTGTTAAGAATTCAAAAAAGCAGAAACAGCTTTTTCAGACAGGGGGACGGAGTTTTTGTCTAAGAATTTTCAATTCTTAGACAAATAACTCCGTCCCCTCTGTCTGAAAAAAATTCTTATATTAATAAATAATTGATAATTATTTGATTCTATGATAATATTTTAGAAATAAAATAGTGAGTTATTGGGGAGAGTTGAAAAAACGATGGATAATTTAAAACAATTAAAAAATGATGAAATTATTGAGCTTATAAAGAACGGAAAAGTTACAGTAGCAGATATTGTTGATTCAGGAATATGTCCTACTTGCTTTGATAAAGAAAATAATCATATTTTATATGGAGATAAAACAGATAAAATGATTTATGAAGATGATAAATTTGAATGCTTTTTAATTGGAAATCCACGAGCAAATGGACATACTGCGATAAGTACAAAGAAACATTATAAGGATATGATGGAAATAGATGATATAACTTGCAAAGAGATATTTATATTAGCAAAAAAAATTATGAAAAACTTGAAGAAGGTTTATGAAGCTGAGAGTATATATTTATGTACAATGTGTGATGGACCAATGAATCATTTTCATATACAATTAATTCCTAGATATTCATTTGAAAAAAGAGGTTCAAAGAATTTTGTAAAACCAAGATTTGAATATAAAGAAGATAAAGATAAACTTCAAGAGTTAAGAGAATTATTAGGATAAGATACAATAAAAAAATGCCATATATGACCAGTTACATTGACGGAAAAAATACATGATAATATAATGTAGAAAAAGGAGGAGAAAGATGGAGAAAAATAATGTAAAATATTGTACTGGTGCAAAATGGACAAAAGAATTTGGAGAGATAGTTGAAAAATACAAATATACAAAAAAGGTGTTTTTAGAGGTATCTAATGACAATTCAGAAAAAGATATAATAACAAAAATTCAAAATATCTTAAATGAAAAGGAAATACAAAACTATAAAGAATTTGATGAAATTCTATCTAGCAATGAAGTTTTTGAATATGAAAATGAGGTTTATTTTAATATTAGAAAAATTAACTATTATTTTCAAGAGGGGAATATTGTAATAATAAATTGTATTGTAATATTCTTATTTAAGGAAGAACATAATCTTCTAAAGTATTTGGAAGAATTTACTGATAATGAAAAAATTAATAATATTAATTTAAAATTTCTTGAGCCAAAAAGAAATGATGAAATAAGAGAAAAAAGTATAGAGATTATAAATGAATTATTATATTCTAATGTTAATAAAAAAATAGATGAGAATGAGCTTGTCAATTTTTTTAAAGATACAAAAATATCATATAGTGGAGAATTAAATTTAAGTGAAATAAGAACTTTAAAAGATGTTTTAATCTGTAAAGATTCGTTGTGCGTACCGAAAATAAAAGGAATTTTACTTATTTTTACTAGTCCTGAAATATTAGACATGAATACTATATCAAATGCTATTAAAGATATTAATTTTTATTTAGGAGCAAAAAAAGATACCAATATATTATCTACAACTAAAGTAGATAAAAATTATAAAGAACCTAAAATTAAAGTAATTTTAACTATATAATAAAGGAAGTATAGAGATGAAAGAAAAAGTATATATAAATAATGGAAATATAATGTATTTATACAAAACTATGAAAAAATATACAGATGTAAATCATCCTTTGAAAATTTCAGAAATAATTGAACTTATAGAAAAAGAATATGGTGAACATATCTCTAGTAGAACAATAAGAAGAAATTTTAAAGTATTAGAAGAAAAGTTCAATATACCAATAGAAAGAGTAATGAATAACGCATATTATATAGATTATGAAGATAATAATTTTGATCCTTCTGAAGTAAGAGCTTTAGTAGATATGGTTAACTATTCAAGATTTGTTGATGAGGCTTTATCAAAGCAATTAATAGATAAATTGATAAATTTATTAAACGAAAATGATAAAAAAGATTTTATCGGATATGACAAGTATATGAAAAATGTAAAAACAACAAATAAACAAATATTTTTTACTATTAAGATGATAGCAGAAGCAATATTAAATAAAAAATATATACAATTTGATTATTATAAATATAATGTAAAAAAAGAATTCGAATTTAGAAAATCATTTCTAATTTTCCCAGTTACAATTTTATGTGATGTAGGTCAGTATTATTTGGTTGCTGCTAATACAGATAAAAAATTATTTTATTTTAGATTAGATAGAATAAAAAATATTAAGATTAAGGAAGGAAAAATACTTAATATTTCTAAAAAGCAATTAGATAATTATATTGCTTCATCAGTAGGAATGTATGGTGGAGAGTTAGAGATAGTAGAAGCTATTATTAATAAAAATTTAATTGATGATGTAATAGATACATTTGGACGAGATGTTGAGATTTCAGAATATAATGAGAAACAATTTATGATGAAAACAAAAATTAATATAGAAGGTTTTAAAAACTGGTCATTAAGGCATTTAGAAGATGTACAAATAACGTATCCTTTGAAATTAAAAGATGAAATTGCAAGAATCTTAGAAAAAGCTTTAAATAAATATAAATAAATGATATTATTTTAAAAATGTGAAAAGTATGAGGAATTAAAAAGTGTTTTATTTTATTGTGAGTGATATACATGGATATTTAGATGTATTGATAGAGACACTGAAAATTATTGACTTAAAAACTAATAAGGATAATAAACTTATATTTTTAGGTGATTACATAGATTATGGAGATAAAAGTTGTCAAACCTTGTATTATATAAAAGAATTAATGGAAAATAATCCAAATCAAGTAGTAGCATTACTAGGAAATCATGAAGAGGCATTTTTACAATGGTTATCAAATCCAACTTCTGAAGTACAATGGTTAATGGAGGATAAAGATTTTAAAACTATAAAAACTTTTATTACAGAGGATGAATATAAATTAATTGCCGAAAATGATGATATTTTATACATTAGTAAATTAGTTGCTAATATGATTAAGAAAAATCATAGAGAATTACTGATTTGGCTTAAGAAATTATTATATTATTTTGAGACTGATAATCAAATTTTTGTCCATGCTGGGATTGAAGAAGAAGCGGAAGAATTGTGGAGGCTTGGAACACCAAAAGAGTATTTTACAAGTAAATTTCCTCCATCTAAAGGATATTTTTACAAAGATATAGTAGCTGGACATGTTGGAACATCTGAATTTAGAAAAAACAAGGAATTACATGAAGTTTACTGGGATAAAAAGAGTCATTTTTATATTGATGGAACAACAAAGAATAGTAAAATTATACCAATTTTAAAATATAATGTGGAATCTGGAGCATATACAAGTTTTAGAAAAACAGAGGAAAATAATTGGCAAGAATATAAAGTAAAATAATTTTAGGAGGTATATTATGGAAAATAATAATGTAAATAATGATGAATATGTATATAAAAAAAATATAAAGAACTTTGAACTTTTTTTAAATAGTGAAGCATATAAGAAATTAAAGGAATGTTATATAGAAAAGGTAAAAAAGATAATAAATACAGGTTATATAGATAAAAATGGAGATAAAACATATCTTGTAAGCAATAATTTAAATGGTAATATAAATGGTATAAAGTTTATTAATAATGCTCCTAGAAAAAACTCAAAAATAGATGAAATATATGTGGATCCAGATTCGGCCGATTCAAAATTATATACAGAAATTGCAAAAAGATATGAATTACCGTATGAATGTGATAATTGCAGATTTAAAGATAAAAACTTAAACATCCAATTATCATTAGATTGTGTAATTGGATGGAAAGCAATAATTGATGTCTGTGTAAGAGAAAATATTGAAATTGAAAGATTTAAAGATGCTTATGAAATAATTAGAAATCCTAAAAATGATGGTCATTTAATTTGGCCAGTATTTAAAGCGGTAACAATAAATACTCAAAGATATAGAATTTTCAACGATAGAGTAGATTATACTTTATTTGATATAAAAAATTATTATAAAGAGAAAAAAGAACTTAAAGATAAAGTAAACGAGGAAACAAGCCAAACAAAATTAAAACATGTGTATTATAAGAATTTTACTGCTAAATGGTTAGATAATTTTGGTAATTTTGAAAATTTTATAGATCAAATGAAATTACAAAAATGGTGCAAAGGTGATGGAAGTTATGATGTACTTGATTTGTCAAGAAATATTATAGGTGTGGATGAGGAAAATAGAACAGAATTAAAGAATTATGGAGAAAAAGATAATTATACGATTACAAAAACTTACATAGATAATATTATTTATATTATCTCAAATTCAGAAAAGGATAAAAAGTTTAGATTGTAGAAAAGAATTAGAATATATTACAAAAAAAGCAACACAAACATGGACACATTTGACCAGTAAGGTAGACGCTTTTCCTAATAGATTTTATAATATAAATATAAAATTTATAGAATGAGAAAGGAAGGGTGTTATGATGGATAGTTTAAGAGAAGAACAATTACAAGAAGCAGAAATTAGAAAGGATATTTTAAGTAAAAAGTTTAACTTAAAAAAAGATGCATTTAATCTTGAAGAATTTAAAAAAGATGATTTTTACGCAAAAATAATTGAAAAATTTGAAAAAGATAATGACAGAGTTGTTTATCATTGTATACTAACATATGGACGAATATTAAATTTATTATATGTTAGTAAATATAAAGAAGATTGGGATTATGAAAGACCATCTGAAAATGGTTCTAATGTTGTAGCTTATACAATGGATTTGACTATTGATTATCCGGAAATAGGAGATATTTTTCTAGATAGTGAGGATGGTTATTTAATAAGAGTAAATTAATTACTCTTATTAATTTCCAAAGAATATAATTAGTAAGTTGCTTGTAGGGCGATTAATAAACGCCCTACAAGGCAAATGACAAATTTCCTTAAAAGGAGAGGTAATAATGGTTAAATATGAGTTTGAAGATTATAAAGATGAGTTGGAATTAGTTATACCAACAAAAGAATATAAAAAAGAAATAGAAGAATATTTACAAGAATTTATTGATAATGGAGAAAATGAAATTGCAGGTGATGGAGGACTTGATAGAATTAAAGATTTTGATAAGTGGTTAAAAAAGGTACAAAATGATTTATCTCCTGAAACAATAGATAAAGATAGAATACCTGCAACGGTATATTTAACTATAAGAAAAAAAGATAAGAAAATAGTAGGAAATCTTCAAATAAGGCATTGTTTGAATGAAAAGTTATTAAATTATGGAGGACATATAGGAGATAGTGTAAGACCATCAGAAAGAAGAAAAGGGTATGCAACAGAACAAATAAGATTAGCATTAGAGAAATGTAAAGAACTAGGAATAGATAATGTTTTAATGGATTGCGATAAAAATAATATTGGATCTGCAAAGTCTATTCAAAATAATGGTGGGGTACTAGAAAATGAAATATATGTTGAAAATGAACTTGTACAGAGATATTGGATTAGTCTAAAGAAAAGATTTGTGACAGACCCTAATAATATGGAAATCGTCAAAGAGGGATCATGTAAAATACATACATTTAATAATCCGGATTTTTCAGGAGATGTTGCATTAGTTAAATTTAATAAAATGTATAAGCCATTTTTAATAGGTAATACCAATTTATGTATGGCAAATGATAATTATAAATGGCTTGAATTTTATGATTATAATAAAAAATTCAGACTAACTGCTATGTATAATGAAAAAAATGAAATTATTGAATGGTATTTTGATATAGCAAGAAAAATAGGTAAGGAAAATGGAATACCTTATCAAGATGATTTGTATCTTGATGTTGTATTAACATCAGATGGAAATATAATATTACTTGATGAAGATGAATTAAAAGCTGCATTTAATAGATTTGAAGTCAATAAAAAAGATTATGATATGGCATACAAAGAAGCAAATGATTTAATAGAGATATTAAAAGATAATAAAGAGAAGTTGAAAATCTTTACTGATAAATATTTAGAAGAAATGGAGAAAATTAATCCTTAAAACATATTCTCACAATCTATTTATAATTGAATAAATTATAAATAGAGGGGATAAGATTGAAAATAAAGAAATATAATAGAGAAAAAGCTGTAGCCTATGCTAAAAAGTGGGCATATAGCAGAAATCCTAAATATTATAATTATGATAAAATTGGAGGAGATTGTACTAATTTTATATCTCAATGTATTTATGCTGGAAGTGGAATAATGAATTATAATGAAAATGGATGGTATTATAAAAATGCGAATAATAAATCACCTTCATGGACAGGTGTAGAATTTTTATATAATTTTATAGTGCAAAATAAAGGCATAAGTATTTTTGGAAAAGAAGTAGATGATAATCAAGTAGATATAGGAGATATTATACAATTAAGTTTTGATGGAAATATATATGGACATACTTTAATAATTGTAAATAGGGAAAACTTAAGTATTGCTTCTCATACATTTGATTCTTATGATAGGAAATTGTCTAGTTATAATTATAGGAAGGCAAGATTTATTCATATTGAAGGTGTTAGAAATTAAAAAACATAGGCGATTTTTGTGAACTGAACCCCAAAAAAAGCGAGTATAATAATTGATTTTTTTATAGCTTTGCTGTCGCAACTTTCAGATTAAAAAGTATTTCGTAGGGGCGATTATCAATCGCCCGTTCTTCGAAGAAAATGCGAAATACAAAAATATCTGTAAGTTGCTTCAATCGCACTCGCTTCGCTCGTTTGGTCGCTGCGCAGCTATTTAAAAATCAATTATTATACTGCTTTAATGAGTGAAGAAATTTTTCTTAACTTAAATAGACATTGCCGTCCCCATGTCTGAAAAAATTTGCAGAATTTTATTTATTTAAAAATACTTTCTCTACATATAATTTATTAGCAAAAGAAAGAATAACGCTTTTTAAAAGTTTCTTTTCAAAAGTCAAATTATCTTCTAAAGTATAATTTTCTTGGTTAAATGTTAAACTTATAGCTTTTTCAAGTTCACAGCAAAAAGTATCATAAGCTTCATCAATACTAGTATTTTTTATAGCTAAATTTATTAGTTCAGATATATCATTTATACTATATACTTGTTTTAAAGTACAAATAACAAAAAGACTTGCTATATGATTTCTATTATATTTTTTCTTCTCAGGAGCAGAAATTATTTGTTGTTTAACATAATTATTTATCATAGTTTTTGTAATTATTGTACCATCTCTTGAACCAATATAAGGCTCTAGATACTGCTCTAAAAGCGTTACTAATTGGTCAAGATATAAGTCTATATTTGGAAGTTCCTCCCATCTTGGAATATGGAACTTGTTAATATTAACTTCTTTTTTTCTTTCTAAAATATCTGTTTTTTTACTCATATATCACACTTCCTAACATATATATAATACCACATGGTCAGAAGTAATGTCAATTACTTGACATGTTAAATCGTATATGATAATCTAGTATTGAAAACTAGATTGAAAGATTTATACCTTTGGAAAGGATCGTAATAAAATATGGAAGATAAAAGAATGAACCTATATGAAGCAAAGGAATTTGACAACATAAGAGAAATTATAAATAATACAGTGGAATTATATCCAGATAATAATGCTTTTATAATTAAAAAGAAAGAAAAGGAATATGAGTATATAAAATATAAACAATTTGGAGAGCAAATAAATGAGCTTGGAACAGGATTAATAAATAGAAATTTAAAAGGAAAAAGAATAGCAATAATAGGAAAAAATAGATATGAATGGATTCTTACATATTTAGCAGTAGTTAATGGAACTGGAATAGTAATTCCTCTAGATAAAGGACTTCCAGAAAAAGAAATAGAATATTCTTTAGAAAAAAGTAAAGCTGATGCGATAGTTTTTGAAGATTCATATATCGAAATGATAAATAATATAAAAAATAATAATAAAACTCAAGTAAAAGATTTTATATGTATGGATGAAGATACAGAGTTCGATTGTATATATAAAATTATGGAAAAGGGTAAAAGTTTATTAGAAAAAGGTAATAGAGATTTTCTTGATAGTGAGATAAATTGTAATGAAATGAGTATATTATTATTTACATCAGGAACAACATCAGCTGCTAAAGCTGTTATGTTATCACATAAAAATATTGCTTCTAATATATATGCTATGACGAAATGTGAAGATATTCGTTCTACTGATACTAATATTGCATTTTTACCTTTCCATCATACTTTTGGTTGTACAGGAATTTTGATGTTTTTAAGTAGAGGTGCAACTAACGTATTTTGTGATGGATTAAGACATGTTCAGAAAAATTTAGTAGAATATCAAGTTTCAACATTCGTATGTGTACCATTACTTATAGAATCTATATACAAAAAGATTTGGCAAGAAATAGAAAAAACAGGACAAACAAAAAAAGTAAAATTTGGAATCAAATTAACTAAATTTTTACTTAAGTTTGGTATTGATATAAGGAAAAAAGTTTTTAAAGAAGTTATTGATAAATTAGGTGGAAAATTACGTTCAGTAATAAGTGGAGCTTCTGGCTTAGATCCAAAAGTAGCAGATGGATTCAGAGATTTCGGAATAGTAACAATTCAAGGATATGGATTAACTGAAACTTCACCAGTTCTTGCTGCTGAAAGCATAAAAGCCTGTCGTGCAGGTTCTACAGGTCTTCCAATGCCTGGAGTAGAAATAAAGATAGATAATCCTAATGAAAATGGAATTGGTGAAATAATAGCAAAAGGTCCTAATGTAATGCTTGGATATTATGAGAATGAAGAAGAAACAAATAAGGTATTGAAAGATGGATGGTTTCATACTGGTGACTTAGCATATATGGATAAAGATGGTTTTATATTTATAACTGGTAGAGAGAAAAATGTAATAGTTTTAAAAAATGGAAAAAACGTATATCCAGAGGAATTAGAAACATTGATAGGAAATTTACCTTATGTTTCTGAATGTATGGTATTTGGAAAAGAGAAAAATGATGATTTGGTAGTATCAGCTAAAATTGTATATGACAAGGAATATATGAAAGAGAATTGTCCAGAAAAATCTGAAAAAGATATTGAGGATATGATTTGGAAAGATATTAAAAAAATAAATAGTGAAATACCTAATTATAAGCATATAAAGAATATTATAGTTACTGATGAGGAGATGATTAAGACTACTACTGCTAAAATAAAGAGATTTGAGGAAATGAAGAAAATAAAATAATTTAATCAAAAAAGGAGTTTTAAAGACTCTTTTTTTGTTTTACGTAATACATTGGTAGATTTCTTGACAAAAAAATTTGAAATATATATAATTTTGACAATATAGGAATAGGAGAGATAATATGCCTGAAAATATTGATATTATTGTTGTTAAAAGAGATGGAAAAAAAGTTGAATTTAATGGTGCTAAAATTGTAATTGCTATAAAAAAAGGGTTCGATAGTATTAAAAGAGAGAATGAAAATTCTAAATATACTGAAAAAGATATTTATAAAGTATATAATATTGTAATTGAAGAAATTAAAAATAAAAAAGAAGATAGAATAAAGATAGAAGAAATACAAGATTTAATTGAGGCTACTTTGAAAAAAGAAGGATATACAGATGTATATGAGTCGTTTTCATCTTATAGAGAGAGAAGAAATCAGTCTAGAAAAGTTTTCTTTGATGAAAAGAAGCAACATAAGTTCCTTAAAGCAGTAGAAAACTTAGGATTAGAGCCAACAGAAGAAGATATATTATCTGGAAGATCTACTGCCATGGCTTCAATGCTTATGTATGGACAAACTTTGTCAAAGGAATTTTCAAAGTCATATTTAGTAAAAAGAAAATATGTTGATTTACATGAGAGTGGAGAAATATATATACATGATTTAGATTATTTTCCAATGGGAACAACAAATTGTTGCCATATAGATTTGAATAAGTTGTATGAAGATGGATTTTCAACAGGTGATGGCTATTTTAGAGAACCTAATAGTATAATGACTTATGAAATTTTAGCATCAATTAGTATTCAAGCAAATCAAAATGACCAACATGGACCACAAAGTATTCCTGCTCTTGATTATTATTTTGCGCCTGGAGTAATCAAAACTTTCAAAAAGCATTTTAGACAAACATTACATGATTTTTTAGACTTTACTGAGTTTGGAATTTTTGCTGCTGTAAATGGAATGGAAAGAGAAATAGATAGAATAACAACAATAGATTTTGATATATCAATATTTGATACTTATTGTAGAGATTCTGAGCAATTAAAAAGATTATTTAGAATAACTTATGATAAAGCTATGCAAAAGACAGATAAGTCTGTATATCAAGCGATGGAAGCATTTATATATAATCTAAATACAATGAGAACAAAGGCTGGAGCTGTACTTCCTAATACAACAGTAAATTTAGGTACTGATACTTCTAAAGAAGGAAGAATGATTATAAAGAACTTTTTATTAGCAATGGAAGCTGGAATTGGTAATAATGAATTACCTAAATATCCAAAAACAGTTATAAAAATAAAAGATGGAGTTAATTATAAAAAAGGTGATCCTAATTATGATTTATTTGAGCTTGCATGCAAAATAAATTCTGAAAAATTATTATTTTCGTTCTCTTTTTTAGATTCAAAATTTAATAATTCAGGATTAGAAAAAGATGATGAAAATTCAGAAGTTGCATATATGGGAAATTCTATAAGGGTATATGAAAGTATCGTTGGAGAGAATACTTCGGTAAGTAGAGGTAATTTATCTATTACTACAATCAATTTACCAAAATTAAGTATAGAAGCAGAAGGCAATCTAGATAAATTTTATGAAAAATTAGATGAAACTTTAGAAATTGTTAAAGATGAATTATTAGATAGATATGAATATCAAGCAGATAAAAGAGTATATAATTTTCCATTTTTAATTGGTCAAGGAATATGGATGGATGGTGAGAGATTAAAGCCAAGAGATAGATTAAGAAGAGTAAACAAATATGGTACTTTGTCAATAGGAATTATGGGACTTGCTGAATGTTTAGTTAAACTTACTGGAAAACATCATGGAGAAAACGATAAATCTCAAAAATTAGGATTAGAAATAGTTTCACATATTAAACAAAAGGCTGATGAATTCACAGAAAAACATTATTTGAATTTTAATGTGTGTGCTACAAATGATGAGAAAATATTAAGAGAACTTATGGAACTTGACAAGGTTATGTTTGGAAAAATAGAGGGAGTTACTGATAAAGAAAAATATACTGAAGGCTTTATGATCCCAGAAGATTACAATATTTCTTTTGAAGATAAAATTTTAATTGAATCTAAATATCATTGTCTAACATTAGGCGGACATAGAATTAGAATTGATATTGGTAACAAATCACTTGGAAATGTTAAATTACAAAAAGAGTTAATAAAGAAAATGAAAGAGGCTCAAATAGGATTTGGAGAGCTAATCATAAAATAATTACAAAGGAAAATAAAAATGAAAGAAGTAATGTTAAAAATATTAAAGAAGCACAAAAAGGGAATGTTTTTTCAAATAGTTGTTATAACAATAAATATGTGGCTACTTACGTTCCCACCAAAGATAATTGGAATAATTATTGATTTATTATATGATATAGACAAAAATAAATCTGAAATAATTAATTATACTTATTATTTAGTCGGTATTTGTTTTATTTTATTAGCGGTAAGAATGTGCTGGAAATATTATGATTCATATAATCAGAGAAGTGTAGAAAAAGAGCTAAAAGATAAAGTCTTCGAAAGAGTAATGAAGATAAAGTTATCAAAATTACAGAAGATAAAAAACGGCGAACTTATGTCATATTTTGTAAAAGATGTAAATGAAATAAGAAGACTAGTACAAAAGGTGTTATCTTATGGAACTAGATTTGTGACAACATTGATTATAGCTGGAATTACAATGGCAAGCAATGTAGATTTAAAGCTGACTATTATAACATTATGTCCAATTATAATTACTACATATATTGTAATTAAAATAAAAAATTATGTAGAGAGAAGTTTCAGAAAATCACAAATTTATTTTACAGAGCTTTCAGAATATGTTCAAGAGAGTACAGATAGTATAAAAACCACAAAAGCATATTCTTGTGAGGGTGAACAATTAAAAGAATTTATAAGGAAAAATAGAAAAGTAAAGTCTAGTAATATTGCTACTGAAGTTCACTCATCTTTAATTACTACTACTATAAATATATGTTTTGGATTATGCTATGGTATTTCAATATTATTCGGATCAAAATTAGTTTTAGAAAATACAATTACAATAGGTGATTTTGTAGCTTTTAATGGATATATTGGATTATTTATTGGACCAGTATCTTGGATTCCAGGAGTAATTTCACAATATAAAAGGGCTCAAATATCTTATAAAAGATTAGATAAAATTTTTTCTTTGGAAAAAGAAAAAATAAAAATAAAACCAAATGAAGATATTAAAGAAAAATTATATGGAGATATAAAAATAAATAATTTGAGTTATAACTATCCTGATTGTATAGAAAAGGTATTAGAAGACATAAATTTACAAGTTGAAAGTGGGGAAACATTAGGAATTATAGGAACAATTGCTAGTGGAAAAACTACTTTAATGAATTTGTTACTTAGATTATATCAAGTAGATAGAGGAAAAATATTTATAGATGGAAAAGATATTAATGATATTCCAATAGAAATATTAAGAGAAAATATATGTTATATAACTCAAGATAATTTCTTGTTTTCTACATCGTTAAAGGAAAATATAAGTTTATTTAGAGATGATTTTGAAGATAGAGATATAGATGAAAGTACTAAAAATGCTATGATATATGAAGATATAAGAAAAATGCCAAATGGAATTGATACAGTAATAGGCGAAAGAGGAACGGATTTATCTGGTGGGCAAAAACAGAGATTAGTAATATCAAGAGCGTTTTTAAAATCTAGTAATATAATTATATTTGATGATACTTTTTCTGCTTTAGATAATAAGACTGAAGAAAAAGTATTAGAAAATGTAAAAAGTATGACTGAAAATAAAACGTGTATAATAATTTCAAATAGAATATCTGATATAAAAAATAGTGATAAAATAATAGTACTTGATAAAGGGAAAATAGTAGAAGCAGGAGTTCATGATTCTTTAATAAATCAAAAAGGATTATATTATGACTTTTTCATGCAACAATCAACTAAAACAGAAAATTCTTTATTAGACTAGAGGGAGATGCAAATGAAAAATAAAACTATAAGTAGATGTTTTAAATTAATAAAGCCAAAAACTAAACCATTAATAATAATTTCTATTATTTCACTAGTTATTACAATATGCGAATTGACAAAACCATATCTTATAAAAATAGTAATAGATGATTATCTAAGTTTAGGAATATATCAAAAAGGTGTTGTTACAATAGGATTAATAAGTGCAATTTATATAGGATTAGTTTTATTAGGAAATATATTAGATTTTATATCGACTACAGCTACAATTATGGTAGGAGAAGATGTTATATATAATTTGAGAAATAAATTATATAAATTTATAGAAAACGCTAATATTCCATTTCATGATAAAACGCCTGCTGGAACTTTATTTGTTAGAGTAACAAATGATGTGGAAGATATAACTACACTTTTTAAAGAAGTTTTAACAACTATAATTAAAGATATAATTTTGATTATTGTATTAGTATCAATAATGATTTATTTAAGTTATAAATTAAGTATGTTAAGTTTTTTAATTATTCCATTTATAATTATTTTTTCAGTTTTTATAACAAAGGCAATAAAAAAAGGTTATGAATATTCAAAGCGTATAAAAACAAAATTAAATATTTTTTTGGCAGAATCAATATATGGGATGAAATTGATTAAGATTTTTGGTAGACAATATGAAAAACAAAAAGAGTGTGAAGATTTAACAGATAAATTTAGAAATTCTAGAATAGGACCAACATTGTTTGAAGGATTATTACCAGGACTTATGACAATATTAGAAAACTTAGGAATTGCTATTGTAACTTGGGCTTGTGTTAATTCTTGGTTAGGTATTAATTTAGAGGTTGGTATAATATACGTATTTATAACATATATTAAACAAATTTTTGAGCCAATTAATAGAATTATAGAAAACATAGAAACAGTACAAGAATCTTTAGTTTCTATTGATAAGATATTTGAAATTTTAGAAAAGAAAGAGTATTTAGAGGATTTTGAGAAAGGCATAATTATAGATAAACTTGAAGGGAAAATAGAATTTAAACATGTTTGGTTTGCATATAAAGAAGAGGAATGGGTTTTAAAGGATGTAAGTTTTACAATAAATCCAGGAGAAAGTGCTGCTTTAGTTGGTAGAACTGGGTCAGGAAAAACGACTATTACTAATCTTATTAATAGATTTTATGAAATCCAAAAGGGTGAAATTCTTTTAGATGGAATAAATATTAAAGATATAAATATTCGTTCTCTTAGAAAGAATATTGGAATAATTCTTCAGGATCCTTTCATATTTGCTAAAAGTATAAAAGATAATATTTCTATGAATAAAAATATGTTAGATGAGGAAGTAGAAAAGACATTAAAATTATCTTCGGCAGAAGATTTTGTGAATTCATTGCCAAATGGTATAGATCAGATTGCTGATGAAAGAGGGAATTCATATTCTGCTGGAGAAAAACAATTATTGGCTTTTGCAAGAATATTCGCACATAATCCTTCAATTTTTATTTTAGATGAAGCTACTGCTAATATAGATACACATACAGAAGAGTTGATTCAAAAATCAGTAGATGAAATTTCAAAAGAAAAAACATCAATTTTTATTGCACATAGATTATCTACAATTGTTAATGTGGATAAAATAATTGTTTTATCTGATGGAGAAATAATAGAACAAGGTAATCATGATGAATTAGTAAATAATGGAGGATATTATAGTAGTTTATATAATTCTTATTATGAAAGTCTAAATTAGAAACAATAATGATGGAATAGATTGATACTTTATTAAAAAAGTTATATAATATTTAAGGTAAAAGGAGGATTATTATGGCAAAAGATTATGAATATAGTTTTAAAGATGATATTGAACTTATGAAACTTAATTTTGATATGAACAATTTAGATAAAAATCCATTTAATGAAGAATTATAATAAAGATGAAAAAATATAGCTAAAGTTTATAAACTAGCTATATTTTTTTGTAAGAAATAACATATCCTCAGGTAGTGAAATTTTAAATTCCACTTTTTCGCGTGTAATGGGATGAATAAAAGAAATGTAATAACTGTGAAGTGCTTGTCTTGAAATCAAATCAGATTTTTCTCCATATAAAGAATCACCTATAATTGGATGACCAATATATGCAGAATGTACACGAATTTGATGAGTTCTTCCAGTTTCTAAAGAAAATTCTACCATACTAAAATTTTCAAATTCTTTTAAAACAGTATAGTTAGAAATTGCTTTATCACCATTTGAATCAATACATCTTTCAATAATACTATCATATTTTCTAGCAATAGGAGCATCTATTATCCCACTTTTTTCTTCTAAAATTCCTTTTAAAATTGCAATATATTTTTTCTTAAATAAATTTAATTTCATTTGTTTTATAAGACATTCCTGAATATATTCATTTTTTGCAAATACTACTAATCCAGATGTGTCTTTATCTAAGCGATTTACAGGTCTTATTTTTTTCTTTAAACCAATTTGATCAAAATAATATTTAACAGCATTTGAAAGAGAAGTTTCATAAAATGACATAGAAGGGTGAACAGGAACTCCAGGTTGTTTATTAACTATAATCATATATTCATCTTCATAAATAATAGATAGAGGAATATTTTCATTTGGAATAATATTAGAATTATCTTCTTCAAAATTTTCAATAATATCTAAAACATCATTACAATTAATATTTGAATTTATGTTCACACAAGAATTATTTAGATAAATACAATTATTTTTTTTCAATTTTAATATAAAACGTTCAGACATAAAAAAATGTTCTTTTAATATTTGTTTTATAGAATAATCTTTTTCTGTAATATAATAAGTTATTTTCATAAATTACCTCAAAAAAAAATAGACTCTTAAGTGTAATCAAATTATATAAATTTACAATACATCTGTCAATGTATCAAAATCCAAAATAAAGCTTGACTCTAAAAATACTATCTTATATAATTTAATCGTTAGAGCAAATAAATATAGGAGGGAAATATGAGTTTTATTGAAGATATAAAGAAAAGAGCAAAATCCGAGATAAAAACGATTGTGTTACCAGAAGCTAATGATATTCGTGTATTGGAAGCTACGGACAAAATCGGAAAGGAGGGTTTTGCTCATATTATTTTAATAGGCAACGAAAATGAAATAAAAACTAAAGCAAATGCAAATAATATAGATATTTCAAAAGCAAAAATAGTAGATCCTCAAAAATCTGAGAAATATCAAGAATATGTTGAAAAATTCTATGAACTTAGAAAAGAAAAAGGAATGACTTTAGAAGATGCTAAACAAAAAATATTAGACCCAGTATTTTTTGGAATGATGATGGTAAAAAATGAAGATGCAGACGGATTAGTATCAGGAGCTGCACATTCTACAGCAGATACATTAAGACCTGCACTTCAGATATTAAAAACACTTCCAGGTACAAAACTTGTTTCAGCATTTTTCTTAATGGTTGTACCTGATTGTGAATATGGAGAAAATGGAATTTTTGTATTTTCTGATTGTGGATTAAATGCAAATCCTGATGCTGAAAGTTTATCTGAAATAGCTAAAGCATCAGCAGAAAGTTTTGAAAAATTAGTAGGAAAAGAAGCTAAAATAGGTATGCTTTCATATTCAAGTTATGGAAGCGCAAAATCTGAATCAACAGAAAAAGTAATAGAGGCTACTAGAATTATAAAAGAAAAATATCCAGAGCTTAAGGTTGATGGAGAGTTACAGTTAGATGCTGCTATAGTTCCTGAAATTGGAAAGAGTAAAGCTCCTAATAGTAGTGTTGCTGGTTATTGTAATACATTAATATTTCCAGACTTAAATGCAGGAAATATAGGATATAAATTAACACAGAGATTAGGAAAAGCTGAAGCGTATGGACCTTTATGTCAAGGAATTGCTAAACCAGTTAATGATTTATCAAGAGGATGTAGTAGTGATGATATTGTGGGTGTGGTTGCGATTACTGCTGTACAAGGACAATAGAAGGTATTTTTCATTTTGTATTGAAAAATAAAGGAGATTTTATGAAAATTTTAGTTGTAAATTGTGGAAGTTCTTCGCTTAAATATAGCTTAATTGATATGGAAAGTGATACTTTATTAGCTAAGGGAAATTTTGAAAGAATTGGTCAAGAAAATTCTTTAATTACTCATAAAATAAATGGAGAAAAATATAAAAAAGAAATTAAAGTTAAAGACCATGAAGAGGCTTTGAAAATTGTAATGCAAGAGCTGATAAATAAAGACTATCCAGTTATTAGTAGTTTTGATGAAATCGGAGCAGTAGGACACAGAGTTGTGCATGGTGGAGAGAAATTTAAAGACTCTACTATAGTAGATGAAGATGTAATAAAAGGAATAGAAGATGCAATAAAATTTGCACCTTTGCATAATCCTGCACATCTTCAAGGAATAAGAGCTTGTCAAAATATCTTACCAGGTAGACCAAATGTTGCAGTTTTTGATACAGCATTTCATCAAACAATTCCAAAGGAACATTTTATTTATCCAATACCTTATGAATATTATGAAAAATATGGAATTAGAAAATATGGAGCTCATGGAACATCACATAAGTATGTATCTAAGAGAGTTGCAGAAATATTAAATAAAAATGTTGAAGACTTAAAGATAATAAGTTGTCATTTAGGACAACGGAGCTAGTATTTGTGCTATTCAATATGGAAAAAGTGTAGATACTAGTATGGGACTTACACCACTTCGGTGGTATAGCAATGGGAACAAGAAGTGGTGATTTGGACCCATCAGTTGTAACTTATATTATGGAACAAGAAAATCTTACTCCAAAACAAATGGAAAAGATATTAAATAAAGAATCAGGCCTTTTAGGTTTATCTGGAATTTCTTGTGATAACAGAGATGTTTTAAGAGAAATGGAAAACGGAGATGAAAGAGCAAAATTTGCATTAGACACATATTGCTATATCATAGCTCAGTATATAGGCAAATATGCAGTTACTATGAATGGTGTAGATGTAATAACATTTACAGGTGGAGTTGGAGAAAAAGGTCCAGATGAAAGAAGTAAAATTTGTTCTTATCTAGGTTTTATGGGAGTTGAATTAGACCCAGAAAAAAATAAAACAAGAAATATTGAGTATGAAATTTCTAAAGATAGTTCAAGAGTAAAATTATGGATTGTTCCTACAGAAGAAGAACTTATTATTGCGAAAGAAACAAAAGAGATAATTAGTAAATTATAAAAATAATAGAAAGGAGATATGTTAGAAAAAATCTAACATAAAAAAAGAATATGAAAATATTAGTATTAAATTGTGGAAGTTCATCATTAAAATATCAATTGATGGATATGGAAAATGAAAAGGTATTAGCCTCAGGAAAATATGAAAGAATAGGAGAAAAAGAAGCATTTATAACACATAAAGTAAATGGAGAGAAAAAAGTCATTGAGCACTATGCACCAGACCATGCAGAAGCAATTGACTTTACTTTAAAACAATTAATTAACCCAGAATACAAAGTAATAGATTCATTAGACGAAATTTCAGCAATAGGACATAGAGCTGTTCACGGCGGTGAAAAAATTGCAGAGTCAGTTGTAATTGATGATAAAGTTATAGATACAATTAAGGAATGTATTGATTTAGCACCACTTCATAATCCTGCAACAATTTTAGGTATAGAAGCATGTAAAAAAGTTATGCCAGGAAAACCAATGGTAGCAGTATTTGATACAGCATTTCATCAAACAATGCCAAAAGAAAATTACATATATCCAATACCTTACAAGTATTATGAAAAATATGGAATTAGAAAATACGGATTTCATGGAACATCTCACATGTATGTATCAAAAAGAGTTGCTGAAATAATGGGAAAAGATATAAAAGATTTAAAAATAATTACATGTCACTTAGGTCAAGGCTCTAGTATTTGTGCTATTAAAAATGGAAAATCAGTAGAGACAAGTATGGGACTTACACCACTTCGGAGGTATACCAATGGTTACTAGAAGTGGAGATTTAGATCCTTCTGTAGTTTTATATTTAATGAAAAAAGAGAATTTAACACCTGACCAAATGGAAAAGGTTTTGAACAAAGAATCAGGAGTTCAAGGTATATCAGGATTAGATCCAGACTTTAGAGTAATAGAATCTTCAAGTTATGAAAATAACGAAAGAGCAGCTATTGCTATGGAATCTTTTAAGACTACTGTAGCTGGTTTTGTTGCAAAATATGCAGCAGTTATGAATGGTGTAGATGTTATTGTATTTACTGGAGGAGTAGGAGAAAATCAAATAAATATAAGAAAAGGAATTTGTGAGCATTTAGAATTTATGGGAGTAGATTTAGATGTTGAGGCAAATAATGTAAGAGGTGAAGAGAAACTAATTACAAAACTAGATTCAAAAGTAAAAGCATATATTGTTCCAACAGATGAAGAACTTATGATTGCAAGAGAAACTAAGAGATTGGTTCAAATATAGTAAAATGGATAGGGAGAATAGAAAATTGGATAAATTTGGTCTAAAAGAAGGCGTAATAGACTCCATTGTAAATATTATAAAACAATATAAAGAAATAGAAAGAGCAAGTATTTTTGGTTCAAGAGCAAGAGGAGACTATAAGCCTACATCTGATATTGATATAGTTTTATATGGAGATTTACTTACAAATACAATAAACACAAAAGTTTTTTTTGAAATTGAAGAATTGTATATTCCTTTTAAAATTGATTTAATTAATTTTAATACTTTAAGCGAAAAAAATAAACTAAAACAAAATATAGAAAAAGAAGGAATTGATATATATGTCCAATAATTTATTAGAAAGTTATAATGCATTTAAAAATGTATATACGAAATTAATGGAATTTATAGAAACAGATAATAAATCAGAAAAAGATATGGCAGCTATAATACATGCATTTGAGTATACATTTGAATTATGGTGGAAAGCTTTGCAAAGATACTTAGAAACAATTGGGACAATGGAGCAGTATGGACCAAGTTCAGTAATAAAAACAGCTATACAATATAAAATTTTACAAGATGAATATGAATGGATGGATATGTTAAGAGATAGAAATTTAACATCACATACATATAAAGAAGATATTGCAAAAGACATTTATGAGAGAATAAAAACAAAACATATTTTTTTATTAAAAGAATTTATAGAAAAGTTTGATAAAATAGTTTAAATATAAAAATCAGATAAATTAGGAATTGAATTCCAAATTTATCTGATTTTTTGTAGACTTTTTTAAAAAAATGGTCTATAATATAATTAAGAGATAAATTAGATAATAAGTTAGAAAGGACTGAGCAATATGAAAAAATATAAGAATAGAACAATTGAAAATAGTTTAAATTCTTTAATAGATAATTGCCCTATAATAATGATAACAGGACCAAGACAAGTAGGAAAAACCACATTATTAAACCATTTAGCATCTATTTCAGACAAAAAAATTAACTATGTTTCATTGGATAATCTTTTAATTAGAAATCAAGCAATAGAAGATCCAGAATTATTTTTAAGAAATTATGAAACTCCGCTAATTATAGATGAATTTCAATATGCACCAGAATTATTATCATATATAAAAATAAATGTAGATAAAGCAAGAAAAAATGAAATGTTTGGAGATGGTAAGAATGTTGGAACACTATATTATTTAACAGGCTCACAAATATTTCAAACAATGAATAATGTAAGCGAATCATTGGCTGGACGAATAGGTATACTTGATCTATATGGGTTTTCTAGAAGAGAGTTAGAAAACTTAGAAGAACCAATATTTATACCAGATATAAATTTATTAAAAAATAAGGAAAAAATAAAGACAGAAACAACAGGAAAAATATTTAAAAACATTATTGATGGTAGCTATCCAGAAGTAAAAAATGATAATGGAAGAAATAGAGAACAATTTTATGAATCATATATTAGAACCTATATAGAAAGAGATGTTAGAACTCTAATAAATATAAAAGATGAAAATAAATTTATTAAATTTATTTCAGCTGTTGCAGCAAGAACAGCACAAGAATATAATGCGTTTGATATTGCAAATGATATAGGAATAGATTCAAAAACAGTTGATGAGTGGATATCTATTTTAAGGAATACTAATCTAATATATATGCTTCAAGCATATTCTAATAACAATATAAAAAAAGCAATAAAAAGACCTAAGATTTACTTTATGGATACCGGACTTGCGTGTTATTTGACAGGATATATAAATAGCGAAACACTAGAAAAAAGTGCATATAATGGAGCTATTTTTGAAACTTATATAATAAGTGAAATTATAAAATCTTATACTAATAATGGAAAAAATCCCAAAACAAGATTATATTACTATAGAGATACTAATCAAAAGGAGATTGATTTATTAGTATTTTATGATAATAAAGTCTATCCAATTGAAATAAAAAAATCTGCTAATCCAGGAAAAATAGCAATAAAAAATTTTGAAGTAGTTAAAAATTTTGGAGTAGAAATAGGAAATGGTGTAGTTTTATGTATGGTTGAAAATATAATAGCAATAGATGATAATAATTATTATGTACCAATAGAATATATTTAAAAAGGATAGAAATTTAACTTCTATCCTTTTCTAAACAATAATAGTTTTATAATTGGTATAATTTACCATGCCTAATTTTTTATTAGGATGTTTTTTTACATTTTTTATATAAGTATAATCTACAGAAACATTTTTACCTAAAGCTGATTTACTGTTTTGTTTTGCAAGTACAGCACATTTATAAATAGTATCTTCATCAGGATTTTTTCCGTTTGTTTTTAATATTATATGTGAGCCATGAGCATCTTGAACATGAAACCAAATATCTTCTTTACTTGCAAAGTGTAAGCTCAAGTAATCATTTTGTTTATTATTTTTTCCAATATAAATATCAAAACCATTAACAACAATTTTTTCTATATTATTTCTAAAATCATCATTACTTTTTTTCTTAATTAAATTTTGATAAGAAGGTTTTTTTATATCAACATTTTGAGTAAATTCTTCTTGAATTTCAGAAATATCAGATAAAGTTTTAGCGGTACTTAAAGAGTATATAATACTTTCTATATATTCAAGTTCAAGCTCAGCTTCCTTTTTTTGAGTAGTTACAACTGTTAGAGTATTTTTTAGTTTATTATATTTTTTGAAAAATTTTTCTGCATTTTTATTATAAGGAATTGTGCTATCTAAAGGAATAGTAATCAAATTATTGTTATCATAATAATTTTCAAGTATTACAGAAGAAGCAGTACCACTTAGTTTATATAAATTAGCAGTTAAAATTTCTCCATATAACTTATATTTATCCATATTGTCACAGTCTTTTAATTTTTTATTTATATTTTCTAATTTTTTAGAACATTTTTTTAGTGATGATAGTATAAGTTTTGAAAGTTCAGCCTTTGCATGAGAAAAGTTATCTTTAATTTCTTTTTCATGATAATAATCATCTATAAAAAAATTAATTAGTTTATTATTATCTGAAACACATGAAGTAATTGTAAAATCATTATCACTAATTTCGGTAGCACAAATATTTTTTGTACCAAAATTAGAAAAAATATTTTTTATAGAATCATATATTTCTTCTAAATCGTTTATGTCTTTAGTATCGTCAGATAATCCTAAATCTTCTAAAATAGAAAGTACAAATGGTTTACTAAATCCAATAAAAGTAGATGTAATTATAGATGAAATACTATCATAAGGTTCTTTAGAGATTTCTTTATAAAATTCATCAAAATTTGATAATTCTAAAAAAGATTTTTTTGTTATCTCAGGAAATACATATTCTCTTACAGGCAAAATCTCACGAGTTTTGGTAACAATATGTTTTAATGAATCAATTATTTTATTATTAGAATTTAGAAAAACAATATTACTACGTCTTCCCATAAGTTCAATAATTAGCTTATAAGAAACATTATCTTTTAGCTCGTTATTACCTTCAAAAACTATTTCAATACATCTTTCTAAGTCATAACTGGAGATAGAAGCTATTTTAAATCCAATTAAATATTTTCTAAGCAACATGCAAAAACTTAGTGCATTTAAAGGATTAGGTTTGGAGTGAGTTGTAAGGTTTATTCTGTAATTTTCTGGATGAATATTTATATCTAAAGCATAATTTATTTTATTATTATATAAACTTAAAATTATTTCATTTTTATTTGGTTCAAAAACTTTATTGACTTTAGCACCAATTAAATTGTTTTCAAGTTCAGCTACAATCGCTTTTGTAACTATTCCATCAAAAGTCATAAATACCTCCTATATATAATTGCTATTAAATATAGTATAATCAGAAATTATCATTGTCAATAATTATTTATAAAAAACTTGCAAAATGATAAAATATGAGTTATAATATTTATGTTAACAAAAATGTTCTTTATAACTTATTCAATAAGGAGGATGGCATTATGAACAAAAAAGCGATTATTGAAGAAAACAGTTTAGGCAACAATGGGCTTGGCCGGTTCTATATTGCAATAGTAGATTCTGGGAGAGTAAACCAAAATCTTGTTGGAACAAAACTGGATATTCCAATGTTTAACAAGATAATGCAATCTGTTTTAAGTGAGGATGAAATAGATCTTTTATCCCTTGTTTATGGATTGTTTGGAACTTTCCCCTGTGATCAAAAAGAACTGGCTAAAGAAGCGGGATACACGTTAACTGAAATACAAACAATGATTCTAAAGGCATTAAAGAAATTGAGGAAACCCACATTAGTAATTCGTATGACAACAGATAATATATATCTTAAGCCATACAATACTGTGTGGGAGATATTTGAAATGCTTTTACCAGACACGAGGTTATTCTTAAATAGGAAAAAATGTATGACTCTTTTCGATATTATGCAAATAAGCGACGAAGAGATGCAAACAGCGAAGCCAAGTGTAAGAAGGAATCTAAACCGTATAAGAAGTGTTTACGCTATTTAACTGTAAAAAAGGTAGAAAACTTGTAAGTTTTTTACCTTTTTTCATTTATTATGTCTAAAAACTTGTTTTGATATTTTAGATATGATATAATGTCACAGATATTGAAAAAGGATGTTAAGAGAGGTGATATAGAAAATGTTAATCGAAAAAATGATATTTAATATGTTAGCATTTTCTTTATTTATAATTATTTTTGTAAAACTGATTAAGAAAAACGATACAAATTATTTATTTTTTATAATACCACAAGCTTTGGGAATTGCTTTGAATTTTGGGGAAATTATTTTTGGATGGTATAGTACAGCCATAACTATTATAGAGTATGTATTTTCTATCATAATTCCACTTATAGTAATTTTTGTCGAGTTAAAAGGATATAATATATCTGAAATAATGACTGTAAGTGTAGCTAAAGTACTAATAAAATTAGGCGATAGTAAACTTGCAAAAGATATACTTTTAAATTTAGTAGAAAAATATGATTCATATAAAGGACATTTATTACTTGCTAAAATCTATGAAAAAGATGGAGGCATGAGAAAGGCAATAGATGAATATGTAACTGCTATTGATATCAATAAACAAGATTATGATTCTTATTACAGAATTGCAGAACTTTTAAATGAGTTAGATAGAAAAGATGAAGCAATTACAATGCTTAATACTTTATTAAAAAATAAACCAGATTATTATAATGCTTCAGTTTTATTAGGTGAATTGTTATGTAATGAAGAAAGATTTAAAGAAGCTGTAAGTGTATATATGGATGCTTTAGTATATAGACCTACTGATTATGATTTATATTATAGTTTAGGAATAGCATATACTAGATTAAATGATTTTCCAAGTGCAAAAGAATGTTATGAAAAAGCTGCAGAAATTAATCATAAATTTTATTTAGCTTACTATAATTTAGGATTAATAGCTTTAATTGAAAAAGATATAGAGTCTGCTGAGAAATTCTTTTATGAATGTTTAATGTCTGATGAATTAGAAGCAAAAGCATATTATCAATTAGCTAAAATATGTGTAGTTAGAAAAGAAAAGGATAAGGCTATAAATTTTGCAAATAAAGCAATAGAGCTTGATGATACATATTTAGATATTATTTTAAATGACGATGTTTTTGAACCTATTAAAGAACATATCAGTGTATCTGTAAAATTAGATGCTAGTGAAACAAAAGAAGTAAAAAAATTAAAAAAAGAAGATGAATTGGTTCAAATATATTTAGAAGAAACATATAATCTAATAGAAGATTTAAATGATAATGAAATACGAGATAGAGCTAATAAAAGAGTTGATGAAATATTTAAATTAGAAGAAGAGAGAAGGGCTAAAGAGGTAGAAAAAGAAGAAAAAGATTTAAATTTAAATTAGAAAGGTGGAGTAAAATGTATAAAAATATTTCTGTTATTGGCGGAGATTTAAGGATTGTAAAACTAATAGAATTGTTAATTAAGGACGATTTTATAGTTTCTTATTATGGTTTGGAGAATGCGGAGGGATTGCCTGAAAGCAATAATCTAAAGAGATGTAAGAGTATAGGAGAATTAGTTGATAGTTCTGATATTATTTTAGGACCAGTTCCAATGTCAGTAGATAAGATAAATATAAGTACACCTTTTTCAGAAGAAAAAATCTCAATAGAAGAATTAGTAGTTGAAATGAAAAATAAAAATAAAACGTTTTTAGCTGGAAAAATAGTAGATGAAACAATTAGTAAATTAGAAGCAAATCATGTAAGATATATTGATTTATTAAAACGTGAAGAGTTAGTTGTTTTAAATACAATTTCTACTGCAGAGGGAACTATACAAATAGCTATGGAACAAACTCAAAGAACGATTCATGGTAGTAATATTCTTGTTATGGGATTTGGAAGAGTTGGTAAGGTGTTAGCTAAAATGTTAGATGGAATTGGGGCAAATGTAACATGTGAGGCTAGAAAAGATTCTGATATAGCATGGATAAAGGCTTATGGGTATAAACCAATTCATTTAAGTGAAGTAAATTCTGAGCTTGGAAAGTTTGATATTATTATAAATACTATACCTTTTACGATACTTGATGATAATAGATTAGATTATGTTAAAAAAGAGTGTACTATTATTGATTTGTCTTCTACTCCTGGTGGGGTTGATAGGTCTGCTGCTAAGAAAAAGGGATTAAAGGTTATATGGGCTTTATCTCTTCC
>CANQZP010000008.1 GCA_947628395.1 uncultured Clostridia bacterium | reverse complement strand
GCTACTCGCATTAAACAGCCCTCATCGGTCCCCACAGCGAACAACCTGAAAAAATAGATGGAAATCCCTTCGCGCTATTTGGATTACACATTTTATATACTTAAAATGTACAAAAAATTTAGCATAATTATTTTTGGTAAAGAGGTGGAAAATGGAGATATATCAAGCGATTATTTTAGGTGTAGTTCAAGGATTAACTGAATTATTACCTATATCTAGTTCGGCTCATTTGTATTTAATACCTAATTTTTTCTTTAATTGGAATATACCTGATTCTTTTGATATTGCTTTGCATTTTGGAACATTAATGGCAATATGTATATTCTTTTTTAAGGATTGGATTAATCTTTTTAAAGGTGCTTATGAGAGAGTTGTAAATAAAAAAGAATCAACAGAATCAAAAATATTTTTTTACATAGTTGCTGCTACTATACCTGCTGGAATTATTGGTTTAATATTTGATAAATTTTTAGAAGAATATTTGAGGCATCCGCTTATTATAGCTTGTGCATTGATTATAATGGGAATTTTGTTGTATGTAATAGATAAAAAATCAAAATCTGATACGAACTATGAGAATATGTCTTTTAAACAGGCTTTTCTGATAGGTATATCTCAAGTAATGGCTTTTATTCCTGGAGTTTCTAGGTCAGGTGCTACAATTACTGTTGGAAGAGCTTTACATGTAGATAGGGAAAGTGTAGCAAAATATACTTTTTTATTGTCGACACCAATAATTTTTGCTGCTACCATTTTAAAGCTTTCAGTATTTGAATTTTCAAAAGAATTTATAATTGGAGTGCTTTCAAGTTTTATAGTTGGAATTATAGTAATCAAATTTTTATTAGAATTTTTGAAAAAAGGAAGTTTTAAAGTTTTTGCAATTTATAGGGTTTTACTAGGTTTATTTGTAATAGGTGTATATTTTATTAAGTAGGAGAAATTTATGGAATTATTAGATGGAAAATTAACTGCGAAAAAAATAAGACAAAATTTAAAAGAAGAAGTAGATGAACTTAAGAAAGAAGGAATATTACCAAAACTTGCAGTAATAATGGTTGGTGATAATCCTGCATCAAAAGTTTATGTTAGAAATAAAAGTAGAGCTTGTGAAGAAGTAGGAGTTGAATTTGAAGAATATTTATTAAATGATGATATTACTCAAGAAGATTTATTAAATCTGATAGATTCTTTAAATAATAAAAAAGATATTCATGGAATACTTCTTCAAAGTCCTATACCAAATAATTTAGATATAAACGAAGCTTTTCAGAAAATAAGTCCTGAAAAGGATGTTGATGGTTTTAATCCAATTAATGTAGGAAAATTATCAATAGGACAAGATTGTTTTATTTCATGTACACCATTTGGAGTTATAAAATTATTAGAGGAATATAATATAGATATAGAAGGAAAGAATGCTGTAATATTAGGTAGAAGTAATATTGTAGGAAAACCTATGATACAATGTTTATTAAATAAAAATGCTACTGTTACAGTTTGCCATTCTAAAACTAAAAATATTGAAAATATTACAAGACAAGCAGATATAATTGTAACAGCAATAGGAAAAGCTGAATTTTTAAAAGCTGATATGGTAAAAGATGGAGTAATTGTTGTTGATGTAGGAATTAATAGAACAGAAGATGGAAAACTAAAAGGTGACGTAGATTTTGAGAATGTAAGTAAAAAAGCTAAATTTATTTCTCCAGTCCCAGGAGGGGTTGGACCAATGACTATAGCTATGCTTATGAATAATGTAGTTAAGGCGGCAAAAAAATAAAATTATAAATAAATATTGGGGGCTATAATTTGGAGGTTTTAATGAAAGATTTAAAATACTGGATTTGGCTCTCAATTTTAAATTTAAGGCCAATTGAAAAGATTGTATTATTGGAAAAATATAAAAATCCTAAAAATATTTTTAAATTAAAAGAAAAAGATTTACCAGACAAAATAAAATCAGAAGTTTTAAATGAAAATAATAAAAAAGTTTTAGATGAAAAACTAAATCTAATAGATAAAGAAAAAATAGATGTGATAAACATTTTTGACGAAAGATATCCTAATAGATTGAAAAATATATATGGTTTTCCAATTGTATTATATGCAAGAGGAAATCTTGATTTATTAAATAAAGAATACAATGTTTCAATAGTTGGTTGTAGAGATTGCTCAAATTATGGAAAAGAGATAGCTTATAAATTATCATATAATCTAAGTAAGAAAGATATAGTAATTGTGAGTGGAATGGCTAAAGGAATTGATACATTTTCTCATCTAGGAGCTCTATCTGCAAATAAAAATACAATAGCTGTTTTAGGGTCTGGAATTGATTATATATATCCAAAAGAAAATAAAAAATTATATGAAAGAATATTATCAGAAGGTGGATTAATTATTTCAGAATATGTTGCTCGGAATGACTCCTCAAAAAGATTTTTTCCCTATGAGGAATAGAATTGTAAGTGGCTTATCTGATATAACTGTAGTTGTAGAAGCTAAAAAGAGAAGTGGAAGTTTAATTACTGCAGATTTGGCTTTAGAACAAGGAAAAGAAGTTTTTGTAGTGCCTGGAAATATAACGAGTATAAATTCAGAAGGAACTAATAACTTAATAAAAGAGGGTGCTCCAATATTAACATGTACACAAGATATTTTAAATACATTAGGTATAGAAAATTAAACTAAAACTTGCATATCAATATATTAAAATGTTAAAATTAAAAAGAGGTGATTAATTATGAATATTTTAGCTGTTGGTGATTTAGTTGGAATGTCTGGGCTAAAAAAACTTCAAAGCGAACTATATAGTATAAAAGAAGAATATAAGATAGATTTTGTTATAGTCAATGCAGAAAATGTGGCAGATGGAATGGGAATAAACGAAAAAGCTTTTGATACACTTTTAAAATTAGATGTAGATGTAATTACAATGGGAAATCATACTTGGGGAAAGAAAGATATTTTTAAGTTTATAGATCATGAGAAACTAATAAGACCTGCTAACTATCCTAAAAATAATCCTGGGAAAGGCTATAATATATATAAATGTAAAGATAAGAAAATAGCAGTAATTAATTTAATTGGTAGAGCTAGTATGACAGTTCTTGCTGAAAATCCTTTTATAGAAGTAGAGAATATAATTGAAAAAATAAAAGATGATGTAGATATAATTGTTGTAGATTTCCATGCAGAAGCTACAGCTGAGAAAATTGCAATGGGATATTTCTTAGATGGTAAAGCTACTGTTTTATTTGGAACACATACACATGTACAAACAGCTGACCAAACTATATTGGAAAAAGGAACAGCATATATAACGGATATTGGTATGACTGGACCTAAAAATTCAGTAATAGGAATGGATATAGGGGTTTCACTTAAAAGATTTATAACTTCATTACCAGAAAAATATAAAACTGCAGAAGGAGATACGAAATTAAATGCTTGTGTATTTAAAATAAATGACGAAAATTGTAAAGTCGAAAAAATTATAAGAATAAATAAATAAAAAATGTCGAAATATCAAGAATACAGACGAACGATTCTTCCATTTTATTCCAGAAACTACTAGACTTTATTCTCAAAATATTATATAAAAGTAAATGTTGATAATACAAAATAAAAAAATAGGAGGCAAAAAAATGGAAGTTTTAAAAATTTCATCAAAATCAAATCCAAATTCAGTAGCAGGAGCTATAGCTGGATTGGTAAAGGAAACGACAAAAGCAGAAATGCAAGCAATTGGAGCTGGAGCACTAAATCAGGCAATTAAGGCAGTGGCAATAGCCAGAGGTTTTGTAGCACCTTCAGGTGTAGATTTAATTTGTATACCAGCATTTGCAGAAGTTCAAGTGGAAGGAGAAGATAGGACTGGTATAAAATTGATTATTGAATCTAGAAAATAAAAATGTAAGACATTTAAATTTAAGAAAATATAATTAGGGGGCAAATCAAAAAAGATTTGTCTCTTTTTTTCTAAAAAAATCTTGAAAGAATCAATAAATTAATATATGATATAAAAATAGTAGGTGAAAAAATGAAAAATAATATTTTTAAATATATTTTTATTTTATTTTTAATAATTTTAGGTATTGTAACATATAGCCTTTATAAGAAAGATGAAAAAAAAGCTAAACAAGAACAGGAACAAAAAGAGATTGAAGAAGCAACAATAAATGTTGTAAAAGAACTAAGGTTAGCTATTGCAGAATATGATACAATCAATCCAATTTTAACTAATAATAAAAATGTTCAAGAAATCAGCAAAATTATATATGAACCATTAATTTCTATTGGAGAAAATTATAAAGGAGAATATTGTTTAGCAACAGAAATATCTAAAAAAAGTAACTTATCTTATGTTGTTAAATTACGAGAAGGAGTAAAGTGGCAGGACGGTACTGATTTTACAGCTAATGATGTAAAATTTACAGTTGAAACTATTAAATCTGATAGTGTAAATACAATATATAAAGAAAATTTAAAATTTGTATCCAATGTAGAGGTAGTTGATAATAATACAATAGTTTTTAATCTAACTCAAGAAGTACCATTTTTTGAATATAATCTTACATTTCCAATTATGAGTAGTAATTATTATCAAGGCGAAGATTTCAATACTACTGGTAAAAATAGAAATCCAACAGGAACAGGATTATTTAAAATAGCATCTTCAGATGAAAATGTTATAGTATTGGAGAAAAATACAAATTATTGGAACACTGATGTAAATTCAGTATTAGAAAAAATAAATGTGAACTTTTATGCAAATATGGGTGAAGTTTATAATGCATTCAAAAATGGGAATATAGATATAATTAATACTAGTATAAATAGTGTAAATAAATATATAGGAAGTATTGGATATTCATCAGAACAGTATAAAGGTAGAGAATATGACTTTTTAGCACTTAACTGTGCAAATAATATATTATCAAGTAGTGCGGTTAGAAAAGCTATAAATTATAGTATTGACAAAAATAATATAATAGTTAGTTGCTATGGAAATGAATATTCGAGATGTGAATTTCCAATAGATTATGCGAGTTGGATATATCCGGGTGGAGCCGATAATGGAACTAATGTAGAAGAGGCAAGAAATATTTTACAAAATGATGGGTGGACATATAGAAATAATTCATGGCAAAAAACTATAAATGGTAGAACAACAACACTTTCTTTTTACTTAACTGTAAATGTAGATAATGATTTGAATGTAGCAGTAGGTGAGAATATAAGGGCACAGCTAAAATCAATGGGAATTACAGTAAATTTAAGAAAAGTATCTGCCGATAATTATCATAATATTATAAATAGCAAAACTGGATATGATGCAATTATAGTTAATATGAACACATCATTTTCACCAAGTTTAAATACATTTATGGGAAGTGGAAATATTTCGAATTATTCTAGTGATGATTTAAACCAATTGATGACAGAAATAAATAATACATCTGATGAAAATACTATGAAAGAAAAATATAAAAAGGTAATTGAAGTTTATAATCGTGATATGCCATTTATAAGTTTAGCTAGAAAAAATAATGTTACAGTATATAATACAAATTTAGTAGGAGTTACAAAGCCTACTACATATAGTATTTATAACCATATAGACAGATGGTATAGAAAAAATTATTAAAAAAGTATTGACAAAAAATAAATTTAAAATGTATAATAAAACAAACGAACGTTTACCAAACAAAAATTTAGGAGGAAATTATGAAAGAAGAAAAAAGAAAAGCATTAGACGCTGCAATGAGTCAAATAGAAAAACAATTTGGAAAAGGCTCTGTAATGAAACTTGGAGAATTTAAAGCAATGGAAGTAGAAGGAATACCTACAGGCGCATTAAGCTTAGATGTTGCTTTAGGTATAGGAGGAATTCCAAAAGGAAGAATAGTAGAAATATTTGGTCCAGAATCTTCTGGTAAAACTACACTTGCATTACATACAATAGCAGAAGCTCAAAAATTAGGAGGAGAAGCTGCTTTTATAGATGCAGAACATGCGTTAGATCCAGTATATGCTAAAAAATTAGGAGTTGATATAGATAATTTAATAGTATCTCAACCAGATACAGGTGAGCAAGCTTTAGAAATAGTAGAAGCACTAGTTAGAAGTGGAGCTATAGATATTATAGTAGTAGACTCAGTAGCAGCATTAGTTCCAAAAGCTGAAATAGACGGAGATATGGGAGATGCACATGTTGGACTTCAAGCTAGACTTATGTCACAAGCTTTAAGAAAACTAGCAGGTGTATTAAATAAATCAAAAACAGTAATTGTATTTATTAATCAATTAAGAGAAAAAGTAGGAATAATGTTTGGAAATCCTGAAACTACACCTGGTGGTAGAGCTTTAAAATTTTATGCGTCAGTAAGACTAGATATAAGAAAAATAGAAAATATCAAACAAGATGGAACAGTAATAGGAAGTAGAACAAGAGTAAAAGTAGTAAAAAATAAAGTTGCTCCACCATTTAGAGAAGCAGAATTTGATATTATGTATGGAAAAGGAATTTCTAAAGAAGGAAATATATTAGATTTAGCTGTAAATTTAGATATAATAGAAAAAAGTGGTGCATGGTTTAGCTATAATGGAGCTAAAATAGGACAAGGAAGAGAAAATACTAAGATATATCTAAAAGAAAATCCAAAAGTAATGGAAGAAGTAGAAAAGAAAATAAGAGATAATTTTAGTAAAGCATTTGAACAAGCATTAGATGAAAATCAAGAACAAGACAAAGAAGAAGAAACAGAACCTGAAGAATAGAGGTAAAAATGGATTTTGAACATTTAAAAAGAATAGATGGACTTAAGACTAAAATATTAAAATATATATCATTTAAAAAAAGAACAGAACAAGAAGTAAGACAAAAATTTAAAAATGAAGATACGGAATTATTAGAAGAAACGATTGAAGATTTAAAAGAATTAGGATATATAAATGATAAAGAATATATAGAAAGATTTGTTAAAGAAGTAACTATACTTAAAAATTTTTCTATATATGAAATAAAATATAAACTAATGACAAAAGGAATAAATAGAGATATAATTGATGAATATTTTGATATAAATGATGAAATGTTAAAAGAATATGAAAAACAATCAGCAGGTAAAATTATAGAAAAAAAAATGAAAACAATGGAAAAAGAAGATATAAAAAATTATTTATTAAGAAAGAATTTTTTATATACATCAATAGAAGAATTAAACGATATGGAATAACAAATAGTAATATAATTTAGAAAGGTAATAATAATGGGCATACTAACATTAGAAACAAATAAGTATTCAGTAAAACTAGATAATTTTGAAGGACCACTTGATTTACTTATACACTTAATAGACAAAAATAAAATGGATATATATGATGTTAAATTAACAGATATAGCAGATCAGTATATAGCATATATTCAAGAAATGGAAAATATGAATTTAGAAGTTACAAGTGAATTCCTTGTTATAGCTAGTACTTTAGTATATTTAAAGTCAAAAGAATTATTACCTAAAGAAGCAGAAGATGAAGCAGAACTTTCAGAAGAAGAATTATTAAATAGAATTATTGAATATAAAAAATATAAAGAAATTAGTAAAGTTTTAAAAGAATATTATCAAAATAGTCCATTAAGATTTTTTAATACTCCAGAGCAAATTGAACTTCCAAAACAGAAATTAGAAAAAAATTATTCATCTGATTTAATATTTGAAAATTATCAAAGGTTATTACAAAATAATGAAGTAAAGATGAATAAAAATGCTGAAAATATAGAAAAAATTGCGTTAGTAGATACCTATACAGTAGCAAGTAAAGTAAAAGAAATTTTTAAAGAATTAGTAAAAAGACCTAAATTAGTTTTTAATAAGTTATTCTCATTAAAGACTAGACCTAAAGCAGAAGTAGTTACAGCATTTACAGGTGTATTAGAACTAAGTAGAAGAAATAAAGTTACTGCTACTCAAGAGGAGATATTTGGAGATATTATAATAGAGAAAAAGAACAATAATAATTAGATATGTTTAATTTATAAAAAAATGTAAAAACTAGTACTATTAAGTTTAGGAGAAAAGTATGGTACTAGTTTTTTTTATTATTTTTTTTCTAATTATTATAGGTTTGGTGTTCTCAAAAATAAAGATTAATATTAAAAATGTAACTATAATAAATAAAGATAAAAATTTTGATATTGAAATAATTATATATTTATTTGAAATATTAAAAATTTTGAAAATAAAAATAAATTCAGAACATATGATAATTTTAAAATCTAAAATAAAACTCCAAAAAATTAAGAAAAAGATATTAAAGAATTTTAATGTAAATAAAATAGAAAATAGTATTTTTAAAAGAATTACTTTTAGAGAATTAAAAAAATTACAATTAAATGTAATTACCTTAAAAATATATTTAGAATATTCAACTAATAATATATTGCTTACAACATATTCAGTACCAGTAATTAGTACTATTTTTGGCTTTTTATATAATTTGTCAATTAAGAAATATGATAGCCTAAACTACTATTTTAAAATTAATCCTATGTACTTAAATAAAAAATATTTTTATATAGAAGGTGAAAGTATAATTGAGATAAAAATGGTACATATTATAAGTATAATGTATCAATTATTAAGAAAAGGAGAGAAGAAAAAATGAATGAACACCCAATTGAAGGATTAATGAATACGGCTATGAATAGCATTAAAGATATGATAGATGTAGATACTATTATAGGAGAACCAATAGAAACTGGAGTAGATACAATAATTATTCCAATATCAAAAGTTACTTTTGGTTTTGCTGCAGGAGGAAGTGAATTTAAAGGCGAGACAATAAATGAATATACTAGAAAAGAAAGAGAAGAACAAGTACAGTATAGATTACCATTTGGTGGACGGAAGTGGAGCAGGAGTCACAATAGAGCCTATTGCTTTTTTAGCAGTAACAAATGGAACTATAAAATTATTACCAGTAAATCATGATTCATCATTAGACAAACTAGTAGATTATGTTCCAGATTTATTGAATAAAGTTGGAGATGCTATAAGCACTATGAAAGATAAAAATAAATGTATAGAAAAATTAAAAAATAAAATAGAAAAAGAAGTAGAAAAAGAAAAAGAAAAAGAAGAAGAGGAACAAGAAGAACAAGAAGATTATGAAGATGAAGAAGATTAAAATAAAAGACTTGCATAATTTACAATAATGTGACATAATTATATCGTAAAAAATTTTTGAAGGAGGTTATTACCATGAAAAAGATTGAAGATTGTCTAACATCTGAGTTATTATTTCAGGCTATAAGGGGCGATATAAAATCAAAAGACAAGCTTCTTTATGTTAGAGAGTACGGACAGCGGTTAAGAAAAATGGGACTTAGTAGTCAGCAAATTATAGACTTTTGTGATTTAGATACAAAAGCTATAAAAAATGGATGTTATATGGATGAGTATACATTATTGGCATCCAAACCATTTATAACTCCTGGAATGACAGAAGATTCTATTAAGTTAGATAACTGTACTTTTTCAGAGTTAGTATATCTAACAGATGAGGCAAATTTAGCCTATATCCAAGATTATTATCTGCTACCAAGAGAAACATGGGAACTTGTAACTAAGCATTGTATAAGAGAAGGTTCTAAGGCAGCTTCTAAAGAAATGATTCGAAGACTTAAGTCAATAGATGTGACAAAAGCTCAGAAAGAAATTTTTATAGAAACTGATGAGAGAATAATTCATAAGGTAAAGTATTCTAAACAATAACATGGTAAAATTGAAATCCTAAATACTATTGTAGTATAAAAATTAAAGTCGTTTTATTTTTAATAAGACGACTTTAATTTTTTCTTTTCAATTTCTCTCACTTTACGAAACGAAAAAGAGATATGTTAAAACATATCCCTCGCTTGGTGCGGATGAGAGGACTTGAACCCCCACGTCAAAGACACTAGATCCTAAGTCTAGCGCGTCTGCCAGTTCCGCCACATCCGCATGACAATAATTATAATACCAAAACTAGTCGGAAAAGTCAATACTTGAAGGTAAAAAAAATTTACTAAATGAAATATTACTATTATATTATTCTAAATACTGAATAATGGATAGTTTTATATATTCCTAAATGGTAAATTCTAAAATGAATAAAAATATATGTTATTTTTTATGTTTAGGTTGCATAAACATGGGGTAGGAGGAGCAAAAGATGAAAGAAAATATAAAAAATTATTTTTTAAGTCATTTTAGAGAATATTTTATAATAAGTATTATTTTTCTAATAGGTTTAATTGTTGGAGTTATGACTATTAATAATTCTAATAATAATCAAAAAGAAAAAATAATAAGCTATATAGATAAATCAGTTGTATCATTAAAAGAAGGTTCGAAGATAGATTCAAATAAATTATTTTTAGAGAAACTAAAAGAAAATGTTGTTTTTATTTTATTATGTGGAATTCTTGGTTCTACAGTAATAGGAGTTCCTATATTGTATTTCTTAGTAGCATATAGAGGATTTTCTTTAGGATATACAATTTCTGCAGTTATGGCAACATTGAAATTTAGAAAAGGAATAACTTTTGTTTTAAGTTCACTTGTTGTTCAAAATATCTTTTTTATTGCTTCTATTTTCTTAATAACAGCCAGTGGAATGAATTTTTGTAAATATGTTATAAGTAATAAAAAAAGAGGAGAAATAAAGTTTGAAATAATTAAATATGTTATTTTTTTGGCAATTTCTATATTGTTAGCTATTGTTGCAGCTAGTATGGAAAGTTATGTATCAGGAAATTTAATAAATATTTTTAAAAAATATTTATAAAAGGTATTTACTTTTTTTTAGACTTTTGATATAACATATACATAATATAAAACGGTTATGTAAATTCATTTTAAGTATATATTTAGGAGGCAAAGAATGGAAAAACAAATAAAACTATTCTTAGATTTTATAGAAAAAGATAAAAAATTATCTTTAAATACTTTACAATCTTATGAAAGAGATATTAGACAATACCATGAATATCTAGATAAAGAAAATATAAATTATTTAAAAGTAGAGAAGAGTAATATAGAAGAATATATTGAACATTTAAAAGAATTAAATAAAAAGACTTCTACTATTTCTAGAAATATAGCTTCAATTAGATCTTTTTATCAATTCTTACTTAGAAATAAAAAAATAAAGGGAGATCCAACAGATGGAATTCAAGCTCCAAAGATAGAGAAAAAAGCTCCATGTATTTTATCTTCAAAGGAAATAGAATTATTATTAGAACAGCCAAATGATGTTGACTTAAAAGGAATTAGAGATAAAGCAATGCTTGAATTTGCTTATGCTACAGGTATGAGAGTAACAGAAATTATTTCATTAGATATAGATGATGTTGATTTAAAAGAGGGATATGTAGTTTGTAGATCAGGATTTAAGAAAAGAACTATTCCTTTAGGCAAATTATCATTAAAAGCTCTTAAAGATTATGTTGATAACTCAAGAAAATTTTTAATTAAAAATGAAGATGAAAAATCATTGTTTGTAAATATAAATGGAAAAAGACTTACAAGACAAGGGTTCTGGAAAATTGTTAAATATTATAAGGAGCAAGCTCATATTACAAAGGACATTACTCCTCATGTATTAAGACATTCTTTTGCTACTCATTTATTACAAAATGGAGCTGATTTAAAAGCTATTCAAACTATGCTTGGACATTCAGATATCTCTTCTACTCAAGTTTATATGCAGTTTCAAGATGATTCAATAAAAGATATATACAAGAAGGCTCATCCAAGAGCTTAATAAAAATAATTAATTAATATCCTTCAGAAAATTCTGAAGGATATTTTGTTTTAAATATTGATTTTTAATAATTAATTAGATAAAATATTATTAGAAAAGAACAAAGGAGAAAAGATTGAAAAATAATTACAATTTTGGAGTTGTCAAACTTTATTTGAAATTTAATTAGGTGTATAAAAATAAATTTCAAACTCGTTTTCCCAGCCAAAATTTAATTCTTTTCCAACCAAATTTGTTCCTTAGAAAGGAATAATAGTAATTATGAATAATAAAAATATAGATTTTGTGAAAAAAGAAAAAGGTGCAATTACGTTATATGTTATTTTGGCAGTAGTATTTTTTGCAGTAATAATTATGGGTGCATATGTAATTGCGAATCGTAAGCTTCAGGCTCAATATGAAGCTATAGCTAAAGAAGCTGATATGTATAATAAAGAAAAAAATAAAATTGAAGATGAAGAAGAAAATAGTAATATTATTCCAATATATACAGCTGATCAGTTTGAGAAAATAGGTACAAATGAAAGTGTTTATATTTATCAAACTGAAAAAACATATGATTTTTCAGAGGATAAACAATATGTATTAAAAAGTGATATTCAATTAGAGGGAAAATGGAATAAAACAGAATGGGATAAGTGGAAAAATAGTAATAATATAACTTGTGATTCAGGAGAAAATTATCGTATAGGTTTAACTGATGGATATGTTTATTTTGAAAAGGGTTCATGGGAATTTGTACAAAACGGTTGGCATCAAGATAAATTAAGTGTTTATTTATTAAATGGAATTAAAGAAATAAATAGAGTAGAAGTAGGTGATACAGTAAATTATAATCCGGGAGCAGTAACAACACCTGAACCATTGACTACAGCAGAAACAGGATATAGTTCTGCTCAACCAATAGATCTAAAACAAAGTGGATTAAAATGGATAGTTTTAGGTGCAGAAGATGGAAGACTATTGATAACTACAACTGATAGTGTAGTCTTACGTTACATATTTTTACAAGGTAAAGTAGGATATGAAAATGGAATAAAAACTTTAGATAAAGTGGCCAATATTTATAGTGGGGGAAATGGAGCAGATAAAGATAGAAGTAGAAGTATAAATATTGATGATATAAATAGAGTAACAGGATATGATCCAGAAACAGCTAAATGTGATGCACAGTTAATAAATGGATATGGGAATGAAGTAACTTATTATTGGAATGGAACAAGTGATAAGCCGACTTATACATCAACAAATAAAATAGATGGAACATTAACTACTAGTCATAGTTTAGGATTTTATTGGTATGATAACGATGAATTTCATAATTCCAAAGTTCCAACTACTGGAAGTAATAAAAAAGAAATAACAAAAATAAAATGTACCAGATATTATTATTATCCACAGTCTTTGTCAACAAATCCTAATGGAAAAGGAGGAATAGACACATCAACACAATTATATAAAGATTTATTTAATAGTGGTAAAAATTATTGGTTGGCTTCGCATTGTGTTCAAACAAAGAATGAAAAAGTTACTTTTGGTTATAGAGCTATGCTTTCTGGTACTACTTTAAACTTTGGCGATATATATTGTTCAGATAATAGTGAAGTACAGAATGCTAGTGGTGTTCGCCCTGCAGTTTGTTTGAAAAGTGACGTGAGTTTACAATCAGATGGTGCAAATACTTGGAATATTGTAGTTAATAATTAGGAGGAAATTTTGAAATACGTTAGGAAAATAAATTATTATGAAACAGATAGAATGGGAATTACTCATCATTCTAATTATATAAGATATATAGAAGAAGCTAGATGTAATTTTATGGATAAGATGAAGCTTCCATATAGTAAAGTTGAATCAGAAGGTTTTATGATACCTGTTTTGTCAGTTACTTGTGATTATAAATATTCAACTACTTTTGATGATGAGATTACTATTGATACTAAAATTGCTAAAAATAATGGTGTTAGAATTGAGTTTGAGTATATAATAACTAAGGCTGATGGTAGTTTGGTTGCAAAGTTAACGAGTTCACATTGTTTTACTGATAAGAATTTAAGGCCTATAAATTTAAAGAAGGTAAAAAAGGATTGGTTTGAACTTATAGAAAAATATAGAATAAACGATAGCAAGGAAAATATATAAAAAGGGGCGAAGGTTATTATGCCTATAGCAAAAGAAATATTAGATATGCAAGAAAATTCAGAAAATAGGGATTATGTTTTAAAAACGGTTAAGAAAAATGGAAAATTATTAGAATTTGCGTCAGATGATTTAAGAAATGATAAAGAAGTAGTTTTTGAAGCGGTAAAAAATAATCCAGAAGCGTTAGAATTTGCAAGTGATATATTAAAATCAGATAGAGAAATTGTATATGAATCTGTTAGTAGATTAGGATGGACTTATTGTTATGCAGGTGAAAAACTTTTAGATGATAAAGATTTGTTGCTTGCAGGACTTAAAAAATCAGGACAGATTTTATATTTTGCTTCTTCTAAAATGCGTGATGATAAAGATGTTGTAACTCAGGCGGTTGATAATAAACCTATAATTGTAAAATATGCAAGTAAGAGGCTTCGTTCTGATAAAGATATAGCGACTTTAGTAATGAATAAAAATAAAAAGTGCTATGATTTTTTAGAGCCTAATATGCAAAATGATGAAGATATATTAAAAATTAAAAATGAAGAATAAGGCATTTAAAGTTAAGCAGTAAATAATTTATTTTTAAATAGCCTTGCTGTCGCAAATTGAATTTTTTCAGACAGAGGGGACGGAGTTTTTGTCTAAGAATTAAAAATTCTTAGACAAATAACTCCGTCCCCATGTCTGAAAAAATTTAAGAAAAAATCAATAAAAATAAGAGGAATAAAATGAAAGAAATAAATGGAGTAATGTTTCAAGCTTTTGAATGGTACTTAAATTGTAAATCAAATCATTGGAATTTTTTAGGAAAGATGGCAGAAGAATTAGCTAATCTAGGAATTACAGCTATATGGCTTCCTCCTGCATATAAAGGAATTGGAGGAAAAGACGAAGTAGGTTATGGCGTTTATGATATGTATGATTTAGGAGAATTTGACCAAAAAGGAAGTGTAGCTACTAAATATGGAACTAAAGATGAATATTTAGAATCAATTATAAAATTAAAACAAGCTGGGATAAACGTATATGCTGATATAGTTTTAAATCATAAAATGGGAGCTGATAGTCTTCAAACTATAAAGGCTAAAAAATGTAGATGGGATGACCATAATATAGAGATGGGTGACGAAGAAGTTGTGGAGGTTTGGACTAAATTTACTTTTCCAGGAAGAAATGATAAATATTCTGATTTTAAATATAATTGGACACATTTTAGTGGGATTGATTACAACTCTAGAACAAAAGAAACGGCTCTTTATAAGTTAAAAGATAAAACATGGCAAATGGATGTTGATAAGGAGTTTGGGAATTTTGACTATTTAATGGGAGCAGATTTAGATTTTAATAATAAAGAAGTTGTAGATGAATGTAAAAAATGGGGTAAATGGTATGTAGATTTAACTAATGTTGATGGTTTAAGACTAGATGCTGTAAAACATATAGATGCAAATTTTATGAAAGAATGGGTACAGTATTTAAGAGAAGAAACTAATAAGGAATTGTTTTCGGTTGGAGAGTATTGGAGTAGTAATATATGTGATATAGAAAATTATTTAAGAGAGACTGATTATACAATTTCATTATTTGATGTTCCTCTTCATTATAATTTCTATAGAGCATCACATAGTGATGGTGAGTTTAATATGGCAGAGATTTTGGATAATACTTTGGTTAAGAATAATCCTGAATTAGCTGTTACTTTTGTTGATAATCATGATACTCAACCAGGTCAAGCTCTAGAATCTTGGATTCCAGAATGGTTTAAAGAGATTGCTTATTCTATAATTTTACTTAGAAAAGAGGGGTATCCTTGTGTTTTTTATGGCGATTTTTATGGTATTAAGCATGATAATATAAAAAAAATGAAAAATATTGATGTGCTTCTTGAACTTAGAAAAGATAAGGCTTATGGAATTCAACATGATTATTTTGATGATTGTAATATTGTAGGTTTCACTAGAGAAGGTGATGAGGAGCATTTAAAGTCTGGTTTAGCTGTAGTTATGTCTGACAAGTTTGATGGGCAAAAGGCGATGTTTGTTGGCGAGAAGTTTGCTGGAAAGAGTTTTATTGATTCTTTAAATAATAGAGAGGATATTGTTGTTATAGATGAGAATGGTTATGGGGATTTCCCAGTAAATGGGGGAAGTGCATCGGTTTGGGTATGTATGTAGGACACATTTGTACAAAAACAGAACAAAATGGGGACACTTTTTGTTCATAAATATATATTTGAAAATACTTAAAAAATAAAGCTTTCTCGGCTCAATACACTCGCTATAGATTCTAATAAAAATTAAAACGAGCCTCTCGCTGTTCTAGCTTCGCTAGCCATCGCTTCCTCATTTTAATTTTTTAAGAATCTATACACTCATTCCAATCGCATTCGAAAGTTTATTTTTTTAAGTATTTTTCAAATAAAATTGAGCATTTTTTAAAAAATTTAAAAAATTATTTTTTTTCTATTGACAGTTGAATAGTTATTCAATTATAATGTATATAGAAATAGTTGAATAGTTGTTCAAATGTTTAACAGAAAGGAGAATGTATGAATAAGGTTGATGGGTATGATTGTGATGTTGTTCATGAGGATGTTATTGCTAGTGTAAAGAAGAAGATGTTGGATGAGGATGTTTTGTTTGATGTTTCTGATTTTTTTAAAATTTTAGGAGATAGTACTAGGGCTAAGATTATGTGGGCTTTAGATAAGAATGAGATGTGTGTGTGTGATTTGGCTGTTTTGCTTAATATGACTAAGTCTGCAATTTCTCATCAGTTAAGGGTTTTGAGGGATGCTGATTTGGTGAGGTTTAGAAGGGATGGAAAGATGGTTTATTATAATTTGGCTGATGAGCATGTTAAGTTGATTTTTGAGATGGCTTTGGAGCATGTGCTTGAAAAATAAAAAATATATAAAATAATGAAAATGGAGGATTTTGAAATGAAGAAGAGTTTTGTATTGGAAGGGTTAGATTGTGCTAATTGTGCAGCTAAATTAGAGGATAAATTGAATGGAATTAAAGGAATAAATGAGGCTACTGTTAATTTTATGACGTCAAAGGTTACTATAGAGGGAGAAGACGAAGAGTTTGATGAGGTAATGAAAAGGGCGATTGATATTATTAAAAAATATGAACCTGATGCACAGATAAAATACTAATGATTATGATATAGCTAAGGGGGAAAGAAAAATGATATTCAGGATTGTATTAACTGTTTTATTTTGGATTGCTGCTAATTTTATTGAAATAGATTTAGTAAAGTATATTATATTTATTTTAGCTTATTTGATTATTGGATATGATGTTTTAAGTAGGGCGATTAAAAATATTTTAAGAGGAGAAGTTTTTGATGAGAATTTTTTAATGTCTATTGCTACAATTGGTGCTATCGCATTAAAGGAATTTCCAGAGGCTATAGCTGTAATGCTTTTTTATCAAATAGGAGAAACTTTTCAAGATTATGCTGTAAATAATTCTAGAAAATCAATAACTAAATTGATGGAAATAAGGCCTGATTTTGCTAATATAAAGGTAAATGATAAATTAGAAAAAGTAAATCCAGAGAATGTAAAAATAGGTGATATAATATTTGTAAAGCCTGGTGAGAAAGTACCTTTAGATGGTATTGTAAGAAGTGGTAATTCTATGTTAGATACTAAGACTATAACAGGTGAATCTGTTCCTAGAAGTATTGAACCAGGATGTGAGATTTTAAGTGGAACTATCAATCTAAATAGTTTATTGGAGATTGAAGTTACAAAAGGTTTTGAGGATTCTACAGTAAATAAGATTTTAGAGCTTGTTGAAAATGCTACAAGTAAGAAATCTAAATCGGAAAAATTTATTACTAAGTTTGCAAAATTTTATACACCTATAGTAGTATTTCTAGCATTAGCAATAGCTGTAATACCTCCATTGGTTATAGGTGGAAAATGGGTTAAATGGATTTCTAGAGCATTAATATTTTTAGTAATATCTTGTCCATGTGCACTTGTAATATCAATACCACTTAGCTTTTTTGGTGGGATAGGAGGAGCTTCTAAAAAAGGAATTTTAATTAAGGGAAGTAATTATTTAGAAGCTTTATCAAACACAAAAGTTACAGTATTTGATAAGACTGGGACACTAACTAAAGGAGTATTTAAAATTCAAAAAATAAATAGTATAGGTTTAGAAAAAGATGAGCTATTAAAGTTTGCTGCATATACTGAGAATTATTCTAATCATCCAATTGCTTTATCTATTAAACAAGAATTTAAAGAAGAAATAGATGAAGAAAATATAAAAGATATTACTGAGATTTCTGGTAAAGGAATAAAAGCAGTAGTATTTGGAAAAGAAGTTTTAGTCGGAAATGAAAAATTACTAAATGAAGAGAATATTAAATTCGAAAAGACTGATGATGTTGGTACAATTGTATATATTGCAATTGATAAAAAGTTTTCTGGATATATACTAATTTCTGATGAGTTAAAGGAAAATACTAAAGAAACAATAGATGAACTTAAAAAATCTTCTATAAAAACAGTGATGCTTACAGGAGATAGAAACAGAATTGCTGAGAAAATAAAAAATGATTTGGGAATAGATGAGTTTTATTCAGAATTATTACCAGAAGATAAGCTAAATTTACTAGAAGAAATTATAAAGAATAAAGGGAAAAATGAAAAAGTTGCATTTATTGGAGATGGAGTAAATGATAGTCCAGTTTTAGCTAGAGCAGATATTGGAATTGCTATGGGCGGAATTGGAGCAGATTCTGCAATAGAGGCTTCTGATATTGTAATAATGACAGATGAAATAAACAAAATTATAGAAGCAATAAGGATTTCTAAAAAAACTTTAAAAATTGTAAGGCAAAATATTATTTTTGCAATAGGTATTAAAATTGCTATTTTAATTCTTGGAGCTTTAGGATTGGCTAATATGTGGATGGCAGTTTTTGCTGATGTAGGAGTATCTATAATTGCAATATTAAATGCAATGAGAGCTTTAAAAATAAATTAGTTAACTAAATGAATTATTTGAATTTTAAGAATTAGAATTTTATCTTACCCCCTCTGTGAAAACAGAGGGGGTAAATCTATTAAAGTAAAAGTATTTTTAAAGATATCTTGAATTATGTAAATTAATATGATAAAATATTGTAGAAAATTTAATATGAGGAGTGAAAAATTGTATATGTTTAAGAATAATAAACATATAACTATTGCATTTATTATTTGCCTTTTTATTTTCGGCTTTGAAAGTGTAGTAGTTGGAATAACATTTTTCACTAATGACAAAGAAAGTAAAGATACAATATCTAAAGTAGCCAATATAGAGCTACAAGAAAAAGAAGAAACTTCTATAGATGAAGGAGAAGAAATTAAAGAAGAAGTAAAAACAACTCAAATTAAAAATGAAGAACAAGTCAACAATGTTAGTAAAACAGTAGTAAAAAAGAAATTACAGATTGAACCAATAAGTAGAAATACTAGTAAGCCAAGAGAAAATATTGTAGTACCAGAAGCTACTCCAGAGGAAAATCAAGTAGTAGAGCAAAAAAAGCAAAATGAAAATACTATTGAAACATCATATTATGGTGAGCCAACAGTAGGAAAAATTGAGATTCCAAAAACTGGTGTTAATATGCCTATTTTAAGCAAAGTTACTGCTACAGGAATGGAGATTTCTTGTTGCTTATTATATTCAACAGGAGATTTAAACCAGAGCGGAAATAATTTAATTGTTGCTCATAATTATAAAAATGGTACATTGTTTTCTAATAATAATCAGTTACAACAAGGAGATAAAATATATATAATAACTCTAGATGGAAAGAAAGTAGAGTATACTGTATATAGTAAATTTGTTACTACTGCAGAAGATGTTAGCTTTTTGAAAAGAGAAATTGATGGACCAGAAATAAGTTTGTCTACTTGTGCTGATGATGATAATTATAGAATTATTATTTTAGCTAAATAGTAATACGATATTCTAGTATTATAAAAAATATACAAATCCTCTCTGTGAAAACAGAGGGGGATTTTTTTCTGTATAAGAAATAATTGATTCTAAGTAAATTAATAAATCTTCTGTAGAATAAAATATTATCTATCAATAAAATTAATATATTGCCTTGAAAATTTTTTATAAAATGATATAATTTATGTATTAGTAAATTCTAGGAGGAATTATGGGATTTTTTGATAAATTAAAGAGTGGACTTGGAAAGACAAAACAATCTATAAATGAGAAAATAAATAATGTTTTTAGTAATTTTAGAAAAGTTGATGAAGATTTATTAGATGAATTAGAAGAAGTTTTGATTATGTCTGATATAGGAATGGATACTTCTTGTAAAATAATTGATTCATTAAGAACTAGAATAAAAAAAGAAAAGATAGAAAATGAAGATGATGTAAAAAAAGCTTTAAAAGAAGAAATGAAAAAACTTTTAGAGGTTGAAAGTCAAGAATTAAAATTAGATACTAAACCAGCAGTTATTTTAGTTGTTGGAGTAAATGGTGTAGGCAAAACTACTTCTATTGGAAAAATTGCAAATAGATTAAAAAAGGATGGTAAAAAAGTTGTTATAGCTGCTGCTGATACTTTCAGAGCTGCTGCTGTAGAACAAATAGAGATTTGGGCAAAAAGAGCTGATTGTGATTTAGTTAAAGCAAAAGAGGGAACAGATCCTGCTTCTGTTGTTTATGATGCAATTAAGATGACAAAAGAAAAAAATGCTGATGTATTAATTTGTGATACAGCGGGAAGATTACATAATAAGAAAAACTTAATGGACGAGCTTGCAAAAATACAAAGAGTTATAAATAAAGAATTGCCAGATTCATCAAAAGAAGTATTATTAGTCTTAGATGGAACTACTGGTCAAAATGCAATTTTACAGGTTAAAGCTTTTAAAGAAGTTACTGATATTACTGGTCTAGTTTTAACTAAGTTAGATGGAACTGCTAAAGGTGGAGTTGTAATTGGAATTGTAGAAGAAAATAAAATACCTGTAAAGTTTATAGGTGTTGGTGAACAGATTGATGATATGGAGATATTTAATGCTGATGATTTCTTAAATGCAATAATTTAAAATAGTTTTCTCGTAAGGAGAGATAAATATGGAAAAGAAAAAATTAGGTTTTTTAAATAGGAAATTAATTGTAATAGTATTTTTTATATTATATATTTTAATTTCTCTTATAATTACTAGAGCTGAATATCTACAAATAAAAGAAATTGGTGAACAATATGTTAGTATTTATTATACAAATATAGTAAATAAGTATATTGTTATGGCTGTTAGTTTTGTGATTTCATATATTGTTATTTTCTTGTCAAATAAAAAAATGAGAAAAAGTTTAAGCAAATTTTTTGAAGAAGAAAAAAAAGAAATGCCAAAACTTCCAAATAAATCTATTTCTTTTATTGCAAGTTTAATTGTTAGTTTTGTAGCACAGATTTTTCTTACAGAAAAGTTCTTAATGTTTACTCATTCGGCTCAATTCGGTATTGCTGATCCAATTTTTAATTTTGATATTGCTTTTTATATGTTTAAATTACCTTTTATAAAAGCTTTACTACTTTTTGTAATTATATTTATGGTGCTTCTAACTGTTTATAGTATTATATATTATATTGTAACTATTAATGTTTACTTAGATGGAATAGATAGAGAAACATTAACTAAAAATAGTTATATTAAGCATATTATTTCTAATATAATTATAATTGCTATTTTAGTAGCCGGAATGGTGGTTTTAGCTTCTCATGAAGTAGTAACAGGCTCAATGATGACTTTAGAAGATGAAGCAAAAACAGAAATAGTTGGTGCTGGACTTACAGATGTTAAAATTAAAGTTTGGGGATATAGGATACTGGCTGCAATGATTTTAATCTCTGTAATTAGAGTAATTAAATACTTGAAAGTATTTAAAGTAAAGAAAATAGTATCTTCAATGCTTATTGTTCCTATATATTTAGTTACTTTATTTGTAGTAATGACTGGTTTTCAATATATTTATGCTGAAAGAAACGAACTAGATAAACAGAAAAATTATTTATCAGATAATTTGAATTATACAAGACAGGCATATAATATAAATGTTGAAGAAGTAGATGTTGAAAATAAAGATGAAGATATAAAAATTGATTCTAATTTTTTAGAAAATGTAACTGTTGTAAGTAAAGATTCTACACTTGCATCTTTAGAAGAATATAAAGATAGTGAAGGATATTATACTTATAAATCGTCTGTAATAGGTTTATATAATGTTGATGGTAAAAAACAACCTCTTTATATTACTCCAAGAGAAATTGTAAGTGGTGCAAATAGAACTTATACTAGCAAAACTTATCAATATACTCATGGATATGGGGTTGTAGCTTCTGATGTTTCTAATCTTGATGAAACCGGAAATACTAAATATATACAATATAAATATGATAATTCTGATAATAAATTAAATATCAAAGAACCTAGAATATATTTTGGATTAACTACTGATGAAACTATTGTTACTAATGCTAATGATAAAAAAGAGTTTGATTATCCAATTTCAACTAAAGATTATGAGGAAAATGAGTATAATGGAGAAGCTGGAATTAAGGCTAATATGTTAGATAGAGTAGTTCTTGCTATAGAGCAACATAATTGGAGACTTGCTTTATCTTCTGATATTTCAGAGAATAGTAGAATTCTTATGAATAGAAACATTAGAGAAAGAGCAAAGACTTTAATGCCTTATTTAATATATGATGAAAATCCTTATATGGTAGTTACTGATGATGGAAGATTAGTATGGGTTTTAGATGCGTATACAAGATCTAATAAATATCCTTATTCTCAAAAAACAAAAATAAAAGTTGAAGATAATTATGAAGAAATAAATTATATTAGAAATTCTGTAAAAGTCTTAGTAGATGCCTATGATGGTACTATTGATTTTTATATAACAGATAGAACAGATCCTATTGTAATGTTATATAGGAATCTTTATCCAGATTTATTTAAAGAGAAAGATGTAAACATTCCTGAAGATATACAGAAAAATATTGTATACCCAGAGTATTTATATGATATTCAAGCTAAAATGTTAGAAAGATATCATAATGTTAATACTGAAATTTTATATAGAAATGATGATGTTTGGTCTGCTGCTAAAACTGTAAAAGGAGAAGAAACTTATATTAAACCTACTTATACTATGATGAAAGTACCAGATTCAGACACTGAAGAACTAGGTTTAGTTATTTCATATAACAAATTAAATAAACAAAGTTTAAATTCATACTTAGTTGGAAAATATGACAATGGAAATAAACTTACAATTTATAAATTATCTCCTGATTCTAATTTACCAGGTATAAAACAACTTAAGGTTCAAATAGAACAAGATGAGTTAATTGCAGAGGAGTTAAGTAAAATAAATACACCAGGTACAGAGATGATATATAATACGTTCATTGTTCCAATAGGTAATAAGATTTTATATGTAGAGCCTGTATATCAAATTTTAATAAATGAAGAATCAAATGTTCCAATGCTTAAAAAAGTAATTGTGGCAAGTGAGAAAAAAGTTGCTATTGGAAATAGTCTAAAAGAAGCTTTAATAAATTTAATTTCTGATTCAGCGTATGATTTAGAGTTTATAAATCAAGATAGTCAGGAAGAACTGATAGAAGCTATTATAAAAGCAAATAATAATTTAAAACAATCTTCAGAAGCTAATGACTGGGAAATGATAGGAAATGATTTAAATGATTTACAATCTTTAATTGAAAAATTAGAAAAGTTAAAAAATAGTGAAGAAAGTGAAGATAATAAAGATAATGAAGAAAACAAAGGATTTCTTCAAGGCTTATTAAATCAAAATGCAAGTAAAGATAATGAATAATATTTAACAAACCTCAAAAACTATAAACATAGTTTTTGAGGTGAGAAAATGGGTTTATTTAAAAGAATGAATTATTTAAATAAGGCTATAGATAAGTTAAATAACACTATTGAAGAAAGAAATATTTATGATGTTTTTGAATTGTTAGATAATAAGAGGAAGATTTTTGTAAGAAACTTAATTGCAGGAATGTCTAAAGGTGTTGGAATAGGAATAGGATTTTATTTGATTACAGCATTAGTTATTTTCGTTCTTCAATATATAGTTAGGCTTAATATACCTATTATAGGAGATTATATATCAGATATTATTGATATTGTAGAATCAAGGAGGTAATAACAAAAATATGAATTTAGCTAATAAACTTACAATTTTTAGAATGATATTAGTACCTTTGTTAGTAATTGTACCTTTTTTACCAATTGAGGGAACTTTATTTAAAGTACCTATTTCGTTTATTATAATGGATATTATATTTATAGTTGCTTCAATAACAGATAAGTTAGACGGATATATAGCAAGGTCGAGAAACGAAGTAACTACTTTTGGAAAATTTTTAGATCCATTAGCAGATAAAATATTAGTTTTAGCAGCCATGGTTATGCTCGTACAATTTGGTAAAATTCCTGCTTGGATACCTATTATAGTTTTGGCAAGAGAGTTTTTAGTTTCTGGACTTAGGTTAGTTGCTGTTGAAAAAGGTGGAAAAGTAATTGCAGCTTCTATGTGGGGAAAATTAAAGACATTTACTCAAATGGTTGCAATATCGGTTCTTTTTATAGACATACATAGTTTTTTTGAGTTTACTAAGGGCGGAATAGATGGTATTTTCCTTATTATAAATATTTTTGCTTCTGTTTCTATTTTAATTTCTGTTGTTGCCACTATTTTTTCTGGTATAGATTATTTTAGAAGCGGAAAAGAATATTTTAAGGAATAAAATTATATTGTGAGGAGAATTTTAATGACAAAAGAAAATGCAAAAAAGAGAATAAAGGAATTAAGAGATATAACTGCATATCATGCTAAAAGATACTATGATGAGGATAATCCAGAAATTAGTGATTTTGAGTATGATATGTTAATGCTTGAACTAAGAAATTTAGAGAAAGAATTTCCAGAATTTATAGATAAAGATTCTCTTACTCAAAAGGTTGGAGGAACTGTAAAAGAAGGTTTTGAAAAGGTTGAACACGAAGTGCCTTTGCAAAGCCTTTTAGATATTTTTAATTTTGAAGATTTAAAAGCTTTTGATGAGAGAATGCAAAAAAATGCTGAAGAAAATAATACTTTACTTAAATATGTTGTTGAGACTAAAATAGATGGATTGTCAGTAAGTTTAGAATATAAAAATGGAGAGTTTGTAAGAGGAGCTACTCGTGGTGATGGGCTTGTTGGTGAAAATATAACTGATAATTTAAAAACTGTTGCTAGTATTCCTAAAAAATTAAATGAAAATATTGATATTACTGTTCGTGGGGAAGTTTTTATTTCTAAAGAAGATTTTGAAAAATTAAATGAAGAAAGAGAAATTTTAGAAAAACCTTTATTTGCAAATGCACGTAATGCTGCTGCTGGTTCTTTAAGACAGTTAGATAGCAAAGAGACTGCAAAACGTCCATTAGATATTTATATATTTAATGTTCAAAAATCTGATTCTATAGAATTCAAATCACATATTGAATCTTTGTTATATTTAGAGAAATTAGGTTTTAATGTTAATCCTGTAAAAATTGTTTGTAATAATATAGATGAAGTAATTGATGCAATAAACAAAATTGGAGAAGATAGAGATAAATTATCTTTCGGAATAGATGGGGCTGTTATTAAAGTAGATGATTTAGCTTTAAGAGAGATAATTGGAACTAATTATAAAACTCCTAAATGGGCAATTGCTTATAAATATCCACCTGAAAAGAAAGAAACAAAACTAAAAGATATAATTTGTCAAGTAGGTAGAACAGGAGCAATTACTCCAATGGCTATTCTAGAGCCTGTGAGAGTTGCTGGTTCTACAATTTCTAAGACTACTCTTCACAATGAAGATTTTATAAAAGAAAGAGATATAAGAATTGGAGATACAGTTGTTATTCAAAAAGCTGGAGACGTTATTCCAGAGGTTGTAGAGGTTAAAAAGAAAAAGAGAAAAGGTAATGAAGTGATTTTTGAAATGCCTAAGGTTTGTCCAGTTTGTGGAGCTGCAGCTGTAAGAGAAGAAGGTGAGGCAATACTTAGATGTATTGGTATTGAGTGTAGTGCTAAACTTTTCAGAAGCATAGTTCATTTTGCTTCGAGAGATGCTATGAACATAAAAGGACTTGGATATTCAATAATAGAAGAGTTATTAAACCGTAAGCTTATAGAAAATATTGCAGATTTATATTCACTTACTGTAGATGATTTTAAAACATTAAAAAAGAATGGTGAGAAATTTGCTCAAAATTTATATGATGCTATTCAAGAGAGTAAAAATAATGAGTTATATAGGCTTATTAATGCTTTAGGAATAAGACATGTTGGGGTTAAAGGGGCTAAAATTTTGGCAAAAAAATATAAAAGTATGGACAAATTGATTAAGGCTTCTTATCATAGTTTAGTTATGATAGATGATATGGGAGAGATTACTGCAAATGCTGTACATGAATTTTTCCATGAGGAGCAGACTTTAGATTTAATAAAAAGACTTAAAAAAGCTGGTTTGAATATGGAAGAAAGTGAAGATGAAAGTCAAGATAGTAGATTTGATGGAATGACTTTTGTTCTTACTGGTGCTTTGATTAAGTATACAAGGGATGAAGCAAGTGAGATTATTGAAAAGTTTGGAGGTAAGACATCTGGTTCTGTATCTAAAAAGACAACTTATGTTTTAGCAGGAGAAGATGCTGGAAGCAAGCTTGATAAGGCTAATAAATTAGGTGTTACAGTTATTTCTGAGCAGGAGTTTGAGGATATGATAAAATAAATTGAAGGGAAAATGAAGATGGAGAATTATTCTTTTGAGCAGTTTTGGAAAGATTTAGATGATGGGTATCAGATTTATTTTGATTATATGGATATGAGGTATTTGATTTATAAGATGAAGGCTAATTGCTATAAAAAGGAGCTTATAAGTAGTAAGGAAAAGTGTCCTCAGCAAAAGAATGAGATTATTACTTTGAAGAGTGTGAAGGATTTGTTTGAGTTTATGGAGAATTTTGAGTATAGGAGTTTGATTGAGGATTGAGGTTAAAATTTATTTTTTATTGTTAGGAAAGAAAAAATACGCTAAAAATTATTAAGGAATTTTATTGACTTTTGAGTTTTTTATGTGTAAGATTGTAATATAAATTTTTAAAGGGAGAAGGTTACAAATGAGAAACGCTGAAAGCCTTGAGAGAGTACACACACACACACACACACACACACACACACAAATAGTTGTTTAAATAATGTAAGAGTAACATAGATAAGGGAGTCTATGGGTTTTGTAGTACGCAAAATCTGTAGGCTTTTTTGCGTTTGTAAAAAATTTGGAACGTTTGACAACCGCTCCCAGGGATTTATGCGAGTTTGTATTAAATTTTCATATTGATTAATTTTTATGGCTTTGCTGTCGCAACTTTCAGATTAAAGAATATTTCGTAGCGGCGATTATTAATCGCCCGGCCTTCGAAGAAAATGCGAAATACAAAAATATCTGTAAGTTGCTTCAATCGCACTCGCTTTGCTCGTTTGGTCGCTGCGCAGCCATTAAAAATTTAATTCAATATGAAAATTTGGCTAAAGACTGCTAAAATCCCTTCGCGCTAGTGTATTGTATAAAAAAAATATATATGAACAAGGAGGAAAGAAATGAAACATAAGAAAAAATTTATTGTAAAAGGTGTAGGGGCAGGCAAAAGGGCGGACACAAGGCCCGCCCCTACAACATTTG